>NZ_JBQQOC010000017.1:0-67056 GCF_052264515.1 Candidatus Corynebacterium faecigallinarum | reverse complement strand
AGATAAGTAAAGACCTATATGCGCTGGATGTCATCGACCGCCCGAGCCGGGCACAAATGGGGGCAAACCATTTCTTCTACGGCACTCATTTACGGAATATACGTATGTGTCGAACTTAGCCTCCACAGAGTAGTCTACAAGCTCTTCTTCTAATGCGGTTACGATGTCATGTCCGCACATATTCCATTCTTCCACCTTGGAGCCTGGTCTCCATACTGGCGGATCGTCGAATTGGGACGATTCGCTAACGAACCTTTCCTGAAAGTACACTGTCCAAGAGTGTAATTTCCGTTTCAATGCTTCACTTAGATTGAAGTCTTCCGCTGTTACATAAGGGCGAACTCCAACTACTTTATCCCTCGGGGGTTCCCCCCAGAGTGAGCTGGGGTGTCCATGATCCGGGCGGAGTACAAGTCTTCTCTTTTCCGGTCGATCTACTTCCATAGGACCTCAAGACCATCCACGCAGCCGTGCCAGTTCCCGGAGTATTCGTCGTATCCTGCCCACGCTGTCCAGAGCTCGTTTTCGGTTCCAGATGGTCCGCCATTTGGGTTGACGATTGCCACACTGTTCACCCCGGATCTCTTATTTCCTCTTTGTCTTCCCCAGTTGTTTCCATGGGCATTATCGTAGTCCTCTGCGTTGAGTGTATAACAGTGCTCGAAGCCGCCGACGAAGTCGGGGGTGGAACCAGGTCAGGGGAAGTCACGCTTCCGGGTCTGATCCACGACCACTGCTCCGGGATCCACCCACTGGCGGTGGACAGTGCTTTCTCCCGTTCCGTGGATCTCGCCGGACACGGCCTGTCCTGGACCTGGCCGGAGGTGCAGTACTCCCATCCACTGGAAGCGGGGGCAGGTGCGGCGGTCTACCGGGACGTCAACCACACCGCTGGGGCACTGGGGAAGGATGCCGCAGTCTGGCGGTCCGTCTTCGGCCCGCTCGCCCGGAGTTTCGCCGATGTCACGGAAGACTTTCTCCGCCCGATGATCCATGTTCCCGACCACCCGGTGAAACTGGCCCGTTTCGGTGCCGTCGCCGGGATGCCGGTCTCCGTGACCGCCCGACTGTTGCGCACCCCCGAGGGCCGGGCTTTGTTCGGCGGCGTGGCGGCACATGCCTTCCGACCGTTCCACACTCTGGCGTCGTCTGCTGCTGGTGCGGCGCTGGGCACTGCAGCACACACCTTCGGGTGGCCGGCGGCGGTCGGTGGTTCGGCGGCGATCTCCGACGCCATGGTCGGCGTCCTCGAATCGCACGGTGGCAGAGTTGAGACCGGGGTACGGCTGCGGTCACTGTCCGACGTCCCGGATTCTGGGTCGTCATGCTGGACACCTCCCCCCGAGCCGCCGTCGACATCGCCGGGGACGTCATGCCCGAGGCAGTGTCTCGGGCGCTGTCCCGTTTCCGGCACGGTCCGGGCGCCTTCGCCGTGCATTTCGCCGTCGAAGGTGGTATTCCGTGGACGCATCTGCCGTCCCGCGAGGCTGGAACAGTCCATGTCGGCGGCAGCTTCGAGGAGACGGCGGTGGCGGAGCGGGAGATCCACCGGGGCACCATGCCGGAGAAACCGTTCGTGCTGGTGACCCAGCAGTCGGTGGCGGACCCCACCCGTGCCCGGGGTGGCGTCCATCCGGTGGACACCTACGCCCATGTCCCGGCGGGTTTCACCGGGGACGCCACCGCCGCGATCATCGCGCGCATCGAGGAATACGCACCAGGATTCCGCGACCGCATCGTGGCGAAGACGGTATGGAATGTCCGGCATATAGAGGACGCCAACCCGAACTACATCGAGGGAGACATCGTCACCGGTGCGAATTCGCGCGCCAACTGCTGTTCCGCCCGCGGATCGCCCTCGACCCGTACAGCACAGGGACGCGCGGTATCTACCTGTGTTCCGCAGCCACCCCGCCGGGTGCCGGAGCCCACGGCATGTGCGGTTACAACGCGGCACTGTCCGCGTTGAAGGACCATAACCTGGAACTGCCTCACACGGCAGGGGGCGCATCGTGACGCTGGACAGTCTCGTTATTCGTATCGGCACCATCATGCACAGTAAGTTCGACCGGATCAGTGATGCGATGACGGAACTCATCGTCCAGAATGAGACTCCGTTGGTGTCCGAAGAGCTTGCCGACATGCTGGCGTCGAGCGTGTCCGGCAACCTTGAAACCGTGATCCAGCTTCTGCGCAACCAGATTCCGGTCGAGGAGGCCCGACCGAGTACGGTGGCGATCCGCTATGCACAGTTGCTTGCTGACCGGGGAGTTTCCGCAGACCAGTTACGTCGGGCGTACCATCACGGCGCAGAGGGCGGACGCCGCGAAATCTTTAAGATCGTCCGGGACCTGGACTGCTCCGCCGATGAGAAGCTCCAGGTACTCCACCACATCGACGGCTTCCTCCACTCCTACATCGACTGGATCAGCGCGGAAGTGCTGGACGCCTATGAGCAGGAGGCACGACGCCTCACCGACTTCAGTGCGACAGCAACGGCGACGGTGATCCGGGATGTGTTGTCAGGGACACCGGTTCCGGAGGCGCGGTTCGAGAGTATTGCCCACTATCGGCTCGACCAACGCCATCGAGCTTCGGTGATGTGGGTCAATCAAGACAGTCCAGCGGTCGACCACACCACTGACCTGCAAACCCAAGCGCAGTGGATAGCCCGCGGGCCTGGCTTCACCGGCACCACGTTGTTCACTGCCGTAGACCGGGGAACAGCGTGGGTGTGGTTCGGCGTGGAGGGCACCGACCCGCTCACCGAGACGACGGCCCTTTCCCAGGAACTGCATTCACGGGTACCGGGGGCACAGATCTGCTTCGGCACCGCTCAGTCGGGTGTCGCAGGATTCCGGACATCACACCGCCAGGCTCAGTCTGCTGAATACCTGGCACGCATCACAGGTCCGGACCGCCCCGCCCCAGTATGCTACGACGATCCCGGAGTTGCCTTGGCTTCCCTGCTCAGCTCCGATGTACCGGCGTTACGGGACTGGGTAAACGAACAGCTTGGCGAGTTGGCCGCACATTCTGACAACGCTGCTCGGCTCAGGGAAACATACTCGGTCTTCCCGGACTCCGGGGCGAGTTTCACCCGGACCGGAGGACTGATGATGCTGCACAGGAACACCGTGAAATACCGCATTGAACAGGCCCGAGCACTGATCGGCGCAGAGAATCCGGGCACTCCGGCGGAAAACTCCGTTGCGCTGCACATGTGCCGACTTCTCGGACCGTCGGTGTTGAGCACCGACACACAGGAGGAGTGACCCGGCGGTTACACTGGGGACCATGAGTGATTCCCGCCGAGACTCCGTGTCTGCGGGTAGCCATGTCCGCGTCGGCGACGCCGAGCGCGAGGGCGCGCTGTCCCTGTTGGCCGTGCACTTCGCCGACGGCAGGATCACGCTGACCGAATACGACGACCGCTGCCGGGACGCCGCGGCGGCAACCACCCGCGACCAGTTGGACGTCCTGTTCACCGATCTGCCCACCCTGCCCGACCAACAGGCGCGACTGTCCGGCAACACCGGTGGGACCAGCACGGAACTGGCGGTCTACTCCGCCCAGGAACTGGCCGAGCAGCACCGCCGAGGTGCCCGCCCGCGGGCCGGAATCATGGGGCTGACCACCATCGCGGCGATCGCCGGGGCCGGGATATTCAGCTCCTCGGTGGCGGGCCCGCTGTTGCTGCTCATCATCCCGGCGGTGGCGATCCTGTTGTACGTGGTCAAGATCGGCCCCGAGTCCTGGCACGCCCCCTCCCCCGAGGCCTTGGAGCGTGCGCGGGTCAAGCAACTACGCCGTGAGCATCAGCTGGAGCTGGAGGAGAAGGCGCATGCCGAGCAGATCGCGAACGAGGAGCGTAAGGCACAACGTCGGCAGAAACAGTCGGAGATGGGCACGGAGGCCTGGGACCTGGCACAGCGTGCGGTGAAGGGCGCCGGCAACATGTTCACCAACCGCGGTGGCCGCGGCGGCAGTGGCAAGCACAGTAAGTCCGACGACGACTGAGTCGAGCGGCAGCGCCGTAGAACCAGCGCCGCGTTACTAGATCTGCAACGCGTCGGCCTCGACGCGTCCGAACTGCTCCACCACGCCGGCGAACAGCCGCACGCCCACCGGGATGCAGGCCTCGTCCAGCACGATATTCGGCTGGTGCAGGTCCGGCTTCTCCCCCTCGCCGGTCCAGGCACCCAGCCGGGCCATGGCACCGGGGACGTGCTCCAGGTACCAGCTGAAGTCCTCGCCGCCGGAGGACTGCGGGGCCTCCTGCAGTGCGTAGGGGTCCACGTCCTTGACGGCCTGGGCCATGAGCGCGGTACAGGCGTCGTCGTTGGTCACCGGCGGAACACCCTTGGTGTAGCGAACCTCGGCCGTGGCACCGGTAGGCGCCAGGACCTGTTCCACCAGCTCCGGGAACAGCGTGTCCAGCGTGCGCCATACCGTGGGGCTGCCGGTACGCAAGGTACCCAGCAGCGTGGCCTGCTGCGGGATGGCGTTGAAGGCGGAGCCGCCGTTGACCGCACCGAAGGTCAGCACGGTACCGGTACGCGGATCGACCCGGCGGGACAGGAGACCGGGCAGCTGGGTGATCAGCTGGCCGACCGCGAAGATCACGTCGGCGGTGAGGTGCGGACGACTGGTGTGACCACCGGGCCCGCGCACCACCAGTTCCACGACATCGGTGGCCGAGGTGATCGCCCCGGTCTTCACACCGATCTGGCCGGCCCGCAGCTTGGGCTCGGCGTGCACGGCGAAGATGTGGCTGACCCCGTCGAGGGCACCGGCGCGGATGACATCGGTGGCACCGCCGTCGAGCACCTCCTCGGCGGGCTGGAAGATACACCGGACGCGCTGGTCCAGCCCACCGTCACGGTGCAGGTCGGCCAGCGCGCAGGCCAGGCCGAGCACCACGGTGGTGTGGATGTCGTGACCGCAGGCGTGCATCACCCCGGGGGTGGTGGAGGCGAAGTCCAGTCCGGTGACCTCGGTCAGCGGCAGGGCGTCGATGTCGGCGCGGAAGGCGATCAAGGGGTTGGCCGGGTCGGGTTCACCGATGTCGACGATCACGCCGGTACCCGGCAGCCGCACCGGCTCCAGGCCGGCCTCGGTGAGGGTCTCGACGAGGAACTCGGTGGTCCCGAACTCCTTGTGGGACAGTTCGGGGTGGGAATGCAGATAGCGCCGCCAGCCGATGACCCGGTCGTGGTTGTCGACGATCCAGGACGCGACGGCGTCAGCCACCGGGCCGGTGTCGGCGGAACCGAGAGTGCTCACTGTGGGCGGTGCTCCTCACCATCTAGACCATGCAGTTCATTGCCAGTTCATACTAGCCACCTTGTGCCCCAGACTCCTACCCCGGTACCTGTCCCGCTCCCACCCTGGCGGGTTCGGCCAGCCCGCCACCCTCGCTGGCCTATGCTGGGAACCATGACTGACGCTGACTTTTCCGTGGCGGAACTGGCGGACCGCGCTGCCGCCGAACTGGCTGAACGCACCGGGCGTGACCACCATGACGTGGCTGTTGTCCTGGGCTCGGGGTGGCGTCCTGCCGCCGATGTCCTGTGTTCTGGGGACGGTGTGAAAGGGGCAGACGGGCCGGACGGCCTGACGGAGTTCACTGAGTTCCCCATGTCGGACCTGCCCGGTTTCCTTCCCCCGACCGCCGAGGGCCACGGCGGGACGGTCCGGAGTCTGCGGATCGGTGGGCTGAATGTCCTCGTCCTGTTGGGACGCACCCACGCCTACGAGGGCCACGCCCTGTGGCGGACCGCGCATGCGGTCCGCACCGCCGCGGCCGCCGGGGTATCCACGGTGGTGCTGACCAATGCCGCCGGCGGGCTGGCCGAGGGCATGAGCGTCGGCGAGCCGGTGCTGATCAGCGACCACCTGAACATGACCGCGCGCACCCCGCTGGTCGGCGCCGATTTCGTGAACCTGGTGGACGCCTACTCGCCGAGGTTACGCCACATGGTCGGACGCCTGCGCCCGGGGATGCGCGAGGCGGTGTACGCGATGATGCCGGGACCGCAGTACGAGACCCCGGCGGAGATCCACATGCTGCGCACCATGGGGGCGGGGCTGGTCGGCATGTCGACGGTCTACGAGACGATCGCCGCCCGCGCCGCCGGCGTCGAGGTGCTCGGGATCTCCCTGGTGACGAACCTGGCCGCCGGGATCACCGGTGAGCCGTTGAACCACGAGGAGGTCCTGGCCGCCGGAGCCGCGGCGGCAACGGACATGGGCACCCTGCTCGGTGAACTGATCACCGAGATGAACACCGACACCACCAGCGACACCACCACCGACACCACCAAGGAGCAGGCATGAGCAACCAGTTGAGTTTCGGGACAGCCGGCCTGCGGGCCCCTTTCGGCCCGGGCGAGGACAAGATGAACGTCTCCACTGTCACCCGCGCCACCGGTGGAATCGCCGTCTGGCTGACGAAGAACTGCGATCATGAGGGTGATCATGACGGTCAGTTGAGCGTCGCCGTCGGCTACGACTCCCGCTACGGTTCGCACGCGATGGCCCGGGCTGCGGCGGAGACCTTCGCCGGTGCCGGCTTCGACGTCACGCTCATCGCCCACCCGGCCCCCACGCCGGTGCTGGCGTGGGTGGTGCGCCACCGTGGTCTGGACGCCGGGGTGCAGATCACCGCCAGCCACAACCCCCGCACCGACAACGGCTACAAGCTCTACCTCGCCGGAGGTTCCCAGCTGGTCAGCCCTGCCGACCGGGAGATCGAGGCGCTCACCGCCGCCCAGCCGCCCGCCGCGGAGGTGCCCCGGTCCACGACGGTGTCCCTGGACCTCGGCGCGGTTGAGGGCTATGTCTCGGCGGTCACCGCACCGCTGGCCTCCGGTGACGGCCACGTCCTCGCCGCCCGTCGTGACCTGCACGTGGTCTACACCGCCTTGCACGGGGTCGGCGGCTACGCCCTGGAGGAGACCTTCCGCAAGGCGGGTTTCCGTCGGCCGTCGACGGTCGTCGCGCAGCGCTGGCCGGACCCGGAGTTCCCCACGGTCGACTTCCCGAATCCGGAGGAGCCCGGTGCCACGGACCTGCTGATCGACACCGCTACCGCGGCCGGGGACGCAGCAGAGCGTCCTGACCTGCTGATCGCCCTGGATCCGGACGCTGACCGGTGCATGCTCGGCATCCCGGACCCGAGCGCCCCGCAGGGCTTCCGGATGCTGCGCGGCGACGAGACGGGCCCGCTCCTGGCCACCCGCGTCGTCAATGAGCATGCCCCGGGCGCGGAGTCCCCCGCCCCGGTGGTGGCGACGACGGTGGTGTCCTCCAGTCTGCTCGGCCGCATCGCCGACGCGCGCGGCTGGGACTACCGGGAGACCGCGACCGGTTTCAAGAACCTTGCCCGCGCCGCCGACGATGCCCCTGGTGAACTGGCCTTCGCCTTCGAGGAGGCGATCGGGACGTGTCCCTTCCCCTCGGTCGTGGCGGACAAGGACGGCATCGCCACCGCGCTGGTCGCCGCGACATGGGCCGCGGAACTCAAGGCACAGGGCACCAGCCTGCTCGAGCAGCTGCACCGCGTCGACGACACCTACGGGGTCGTGCGCACCGCCCAGGTGTCGGTGCGGTGTGACTCCCCTGCCGCAGCGGCGGACCTGGTGGCGGGGTGGGCTGCCCGGCCGCCGGCGGAGTTCGCCGGTTCCGAGGTCGAGGACATCTCCTCCGGGCTCCGGCTGCGGTGGTCCACCGACGGGTTGGAGCACCGGCTGTTCGCCAGGCCGTCCGGCACGGAGCCGAAGGCGAAGTTCTACCTGCAGGTCGCCGCCGGTGCGTCCGACGGTGCCGGTGCTGATGCCACCACGGTGGAGGACGCCCTGTCGTCACTGGTGGCGCAGGTCCGCTCACTGACGGACTGAGCGAGTTCACAGGGCATTCGGGAGTTCTCCTGAGAAGTTCTCACGAGGAGTTCTCCCCGAACTCCGACTTTGGTGTGCGTGGCATGGGTTAGAGTAACCCCCGTCATAGCCAAACCATCCTTCATGAGGTTCCCACCATGATTCGTCCCGCCGCCCGTTCCCTCGCCGTCGCCGCCGCCCTGTCCACCGCCCTGGCACTGACCGCCTGCGGTGACGACGGTGACGATTCCACCGACACCGGCACCGACCCCGTCTTCACCGAGCAGGAGACCGCCGTGGAGCAGGACGACACCACCTCAGCGTCCGCATCGGCCGCTGAGTCTGCGTCTGAGTCCGCCCACGCAGATGACGACGCCGATGACGATGACAACGATGCAGACGACAAGGCAGTCGAACCGTCCTCCTCCGGGGACGTCGAGATCTCGGTCACCGCACCGGACAAGTCCAGCTACTCGAACACCATCATCAAGACCGGTCAGACCACCTACGAAATGACCGCCGACTACTCGGAACGCGACAGCCTGACCAAGCTGCCCAGCGTGGGGTGGTCGCCCTCCGAGGAGCTGCGTAACTGCTCGACCAAGGTCACCTACACCAGCGAGGACGGCACCGAGATCGCCCAGTACCGTACCCAGGACTGCGAGAGCTCCATCAGCGAAGGTGAAAGCTCCGACGCCTACGAATGGTTCGACCGCAGTCCGCTGCCCACCCAGGGCCAGGAGGTCGATCTGACCATCGTCGTCGAGATCGAGGCCGACGACGACACGTACGAAGGTGAGTCCACCATCTCCCTGCGCAACCCGAACAACTACCGCTGACGCGGCAGGATCAGAACCCGTCAGAGCCCGTCGAGGTCGATGTTGCGCGGACCGTACAGCCGGTCGCCGGCGTCGCCGAGGCCGGGGACGATGTAGGCCGCCTCGTCCAACTCGGGGTCGATGGTGGCGGTGACCAGTCGCGCCACCGGGTAACCGGAGTCACGCACCGTCTCCACGCCGGGCACAGCCGAGACCATGCACACCACGATGATGTCGGTCGCCCCGCGGGCCGACAGCAGGCGCAGTGCGTGCAGCAGCGAGCCGCCGGTGGCGAGCATCGGGTCGACGAGGAAGACGGTGCGTCCGGTCAGGTCCTCCGGCAACGCCTCAAGATACGGGACCGGCTCGTGGGTCTCCTCGTCACGGGCCATCCCCAGGAAGCCGACCTGTGCGTCCGGGATCATCGACAAGGCGGGGTCGATCATCCCCAGCCCGGCACGGATGATCGGCACGATGATCGGCGGGTTCGACAGCCGGTGGCCGGTGGCCGTGGCGACGGGGGTCTCCACGGAAAACTCCTCCACCGGGAGGTCCCTGGCGGCCTCGTAGACCAGCATGGCTCCCAGGTCCGCCAGGGCTGTCCGGAATGCGACGTTGTCGGTGCGGGCATCGCGCATGATGGTCAGGCGGGACGCTGCGAGCGGGTGGTCGACTTCGATGATCTCCATGGCTCTCCACGGTAGTCGACGCCGGGGCAATCCCCTACGTTCGCGCTTGTCGGGGAACCTCAGGGAA
The DNA here is from genome assembly GCF_052264515.1 of Candidatus Corynebacterium faecigallinarum. Taxonomy (NCBI): domain Bacteria; kingdom Bacillati; phylum Actinomycetota; class Actinomycetes; order Mycobacteriales; family Corynebacteriaceae; genus Corynebacterium; species Candidatus Corynebacterium faecigallinarum. Next base: position 57,602 of record NZ_JBQQOC010000017.1, on the reverse strand, counting down.
CCTCGGGGAACCTTCAGGGCCTGCCGTGGCGTCTCTCCGGGCATGACACCGACTACTGCATCTCCCCAGCCACAGCAGTGTGGCATGCTCACCGCTGACCCGGAGTCCCTGGCCTCCGCCGCCACCCACCTCGCCGGAATCGCCGACCGGCTCGGCGCCCCGAAGGGCCCCGGTGGGCCTGGTGGCCCCGGTGCGTCCGGTGAACCCGCCACCCTTCTCGCCCCGGTTCCGCAGGCGGCCGCTTTCACCGCCGCCATGGCCCGGGTTCGTGGCGAACAGGCCACGGTGATGTCCGGGTTCAGTGGCTTCTACCGCTCCAGCGCCGAGTCCTTGTCCAGCACCGCTACCGCACTGCGTCGTGGTGAGGACGCCGCGGCAGCACGCTTCGCCGGCATGGGCACCGGGGCCCTGCGATGACCGATCTCCTGGCACTGCTTGAACCGGTCCGTGCCCTGGCCCCCACCGCCGCATCACCGGGGAGCCATCCGCTGACCGCGCTGTTGTCCGCCGATCAGGCGGAGCTGACCGGACTGCTCATCGACAATGCCCCGACCTTGGTGGACACCGCCCTGCGTGGCTCGGCCGGCACCGCCGCCGTCGGGGCGCTGGGTGATGCCGGACGCAACGCTGCTGCCCTGTTGTCCCAGTCCGGTGAACTGGAGGAGGTGGCTGCCGAGGCGACGGTGGCGGTGGAACGGGCGGCGGCCGACATCGCCGGTGTCGCCGCCGACTGCCTACGTGACCTGGTGCCCGCCGTGGCGGCCGCGCCGTTTTCCCCGGCAACTCCGGCGGTGGCCTTCCAGATCGCCGGTGGCCACCTGGTCCGGGCACATGCCCGGCTGGACGCCCTGGGTGCCGAGCTCGGTGGGTTGACCGGGCGGGTCGAACAGATCGGGGCGGCGCTTCCTGCCCCTCCGCCGCTCCCCGGTTCACCGTCGGCACTGTCCCTGATACCGGACGCAGGGCCAGACTCCGGGCCACCGTCGGGATCCATCGCACAGCAGGTCAGCGACACCGGCACCGCCAGCGACAGCGCCACCGAGGTCGTCGGCGCCCCGACCCCGGAGGCCGCCGCCGCGGTCACCGCCGCCACCAGTGCCCTGGGCACGCCGTATGCGTGGGGCGGGACCACGCCCGGGGTGGGCCTTGACTGCAGCGGGCTCACCCAGTGGGCCTACGGCCAGGCCGGGGTGGACATCCCCCGCACCGCCGACCAACAGGCCGTGGGCCCCCAGGTACCTGCCGACCAGCTCGCCCCCGGGGACCTGGTCGTGTGGGACGGCCATGTCGCCATGGTCACCGGGGATGGACAGATGATCGAGGCCGGAGATCCGGTCCAGATCAGCTCGATCCGTACCGACAACATCGGCATGAACTTCCTCGGCTTCTACCGCCCCACCGGCTGACTCCGGGCACCGCCGAATACCGACCCCGAATCCGGCCCCGAATAGCGGCCCCGAATCCGACGAGGAGAACCTCGACATGTCCCCTGGCATCCGCCACTCCGGCCTGGCCCGGATCACCTCCGCCCCACCAGTCGCCGAGTACAACGTCCAGCAGTTTCTCGGCGATCCGCCACCCACTGTGCCGCCGGTTCTCACCGCCGAACTGTTCACCCACGGGCCCGCTGGTGAGCAGTGACACACAACGGCGATCCGGTCATCGACCAACGGGCACCGTACGGCTAGAATCGTCGGTCATGGCAGACAACGGAATCGTCACCCTCGAACTCGAGACCACCGCCGGCACGTTCTACACGCTGTGGGCCCCAGGGTGGGTCTCCCGGGGTGAGGAGTGGCAGGCGTTTCTCGGTGACGACACCGGTGTCTTCGGCTTCTCCTCCCCCGCTGAACTCCTCGCCCACATCGAGTCCAGCAGCAACCACGACCTGGTCGACCACCCGCGGTGGAAGGCTTTCCTCGAGGGGGCCGAGTCCAAGGTGACCCCGAAGGCCGCGGGGAAGGTCAGTTTCGTCGAGCTGCCGAACAACCTCGCCGGCCGGGCGTCCTTCGAGAACACCCGGATGGTCTCCAACGCCTTCAAGGTGCTGCGCTCCTTCGGCACCGTCTGCGGTATCCAGCGTGTCAACCGGTGGTTCCAGGCCTACTCCCTGCTGGCGAACGTGTCCCGTGGACCCGACCACTACGCGGGGGGGAACGGGCTGAACGAGTGGTCCAGCATCGGCTACACCGTGGTGGACAACTGGGCTGACCTGGTCGATGCTGTCGACGAGAACATCGTCACCCCGGAGGTGGACGCCGATGCGGTGGCCGCCGCCCAGGAACGCATCGACGCGGTCGCGAAGGCTGAGCAGGACGCTGGGGAAGCTGCGGCAGAGGCGTCGAAGAACACCGACGACAACGGTTCCGGGAGGGAAGCCGGCAAGGACTCCGGCTCCGACTCAGACTCAGACGCTGCGTCCGGTGCCGATGCAGACGATGCCGACCCCTACGACTCCACGCCCTGGGGAACTGCCGGCATCGACCCGATCCGTATCACCATCGACGGCACCACCGTCTACACGCTGCGGTGCTACATCGGGGACCGTCAGCCGGTGTTCCTCGGACGGCTCGGCGAGATCCACACCTTCCCGTCATCGCGGTCCATGGTCCGCTGGATGATCGACGCGAAGGACCACGACCTGGCGGAGATGGAGACCTGGGGCGACCTGGTCACCCTCGCCAACGCCGGTGAGCTGGAGGTGACCGTGCACCAGTCCAACGTCTACGGCTTCACCGGACTGCGCGACGACATCTCCACCGGTATCGATTCGGTGGACACCGACCAGCTCTCCCGGGCCTATGAGTTGCTTGCCGACGCCGCCGACTGGGCGAAGGATGACGGGGTGAACAAGGTTCTGCTGGCCTACCCGCGTCTGCAGGACTACATCGCCTACATCCTCGGCTCCCCGTCGCAGGGCACCCCGAGCGCCCCCTTCGACGAGGAATCCGAGGGCTGGGGTCAGCTGGAGACCAAGTTGACCGAGCGTTTCACCAAGTTCTAGTTAGCTTCCCTCGCGCCACCGGTCATCCCCGTCGGACACGTAGTAGGTGTCGAAGTGGGCGAGGGTCTCGGTGTCCCCGTCGGAGTCCGAGAAATAGATGAGGCCGCCGAGAACCTCGATGGTCCCGCCGTCGACGTCGACGGTATAGACACCCTCGTCGATGTCGAACCAGGCATCCTCATCAACCGGCCCCTGGGCCGTTCCACTCTCAAAATCTGCCCGCATGTAGTAGCTGTCGTCCGCCTCGTCGAGGCAGACCACTGCGTCCGATCCGCCGCCAGTCCCGGCGTACACCCACGTGTCATCGCCATCGCACAGGGCATCGCTGTTCTCGAAGCCCGGGTACTTCAGGTTCGACGGTAGACCGGAGGATTCGCCCGTATCATCCGACGAGGTGTCCTCGTCGAGCAGACGGTCCTCCAGACCACTGCGGCCCGCATCGGTGTCGTCATCGCCGGTGTCCCGGTCCTCCGACTCGCTGGGGACGAAGGCGACGGAATCGGAGGAGTCGTCGGCATCGGTGTCGTCCTTGGTGAGGAACCACAGTCCGGCACCACCAGCACCGATCAGGACCACCAGTGCGGCGATCACACTGACGATGACACCGGTGTTCGACTTCTTCTGGTCCTGCTCATTCGGCTGCCCGGGGTAGCCCTGCGGGTACGGGTAGCCCTGCTGCCCCGGGTAACCCTGCTGCTGGTATCCGGGTTGACCGGGCGGGTACGCCCCGCCCTGCCACGGCTCCTGACCCTGCGGCTGACCCTGCCTGTCAGGATCCCCACCCCAGTTGTTCCCGTTACCCCAGGAGCTGTTGTTCATTGCCTCAACGACCTTCCGGTGTCTCTCTCGCAAACGTCAGTTGCGCATAATCCTATCTTCCACTGAAGTATCTCGCAGCAACCGCCCCGCGCGGCGACATTGCCGATCAACCCCGTGGCCAGCACAAACGGCCGGGAACCCCTGGTTCCCGGCCGTTAATTCTGTTCACTCGAGCAGCTACACCGTCGAATCCCTGACCTCCTCGTCGGCGGCCGGAGTAGCCGGTGCACCGGCAGCGTCGACCGGGGCCGGCGCATCGGGGGCGACGATCTTCCGGACGCCCCAGATGACCTCGTTGACACTGACCACCGCAACGGTGAAGGCGAGGGTGAACAGCGTCGCCCGGAACAGTGCCATCGAGGTGTCGGAGGCGGCCATGGTGGCGATCAGCGGGTAGAGCATGCTCAGGGCAAGCACCGCGAGGATCGCGACGTAGACCTTGGATTCACTGCGTCGGCGGCCGTTGAGCGCCCACTTGCTGGTGTCGAGTCCCGCTCCGCCGGACTTCTGCGACGACTGGCCGAAACCTCCGGCCGACTCCTGGTGTGGTGCGGAGTAGTTCGGAGCTGCCGCCGGAGCCGCGGCCAACCAGGCGCTCGAGGTGGAACCACTGCCACCAGCGGGAACCACTGCCTCAGCCGCATCGGATTGCTCTGCCTCGCCTGCCTCGGCAGCAGAGTCGGTGGCGTCAGTGGCGTCAGCAGCGTTATCGCTGTCCGCCGCCACTGCCCCACCCTCAGCCTCAGGCGTCCCATTGTCGGGGATCGGGGCGTCCGAGAAAGCGGGGTCATAGGACCCCGCAGAATCCGCAGAGTCAGCAGAACCATCGGCATCGTCCGGCACCGGGGAGATGATCGAGGTCGTGCTCGACGACGGCTCATCAGCGTCAGCATCCGCGTCCGTGTCCGGAGCAGAGGGACCTTCCGAGGTCAGCGGTTCGTACCCCGGGTAAGCCTGCTGACGTGTCGGAGCGGCGGAGGGAGTCTCCGACGCGACCGGCGTCGCCTCATAACCAGTGTCGGGGCCGACCCCGTAACCAGCACCGTAGCCGGCACCGTAGCCGGCACCGTGGCGTCCTACGCTGTCCGCTGCCCCGGAGTCCCCCCGTCCCTCAGTTTCCACGGGCTCCGCAGACACCTGCTCGCTCACCGTGGACTCCGGGGTCTTGGCGTCGGCGAGGTCATGGAGCCAGCGGATGTTGACCACGTCGTCCGGCCCGCTGTCGAGCGCGGCCTCGTAGATGTCGCGCTTGTACGGGTCACCGAGGATGGCCTGGGCGGTCTCCAACTGGTCCATCTCCGGTGACTCCGGCCTGTACCCCTGAGTCCTCAGATCGGCGATGCGTCCCGACAGGATCTCGGAGATGCCGCTCGGCGGCATGTCCTTGTCGAGGTGGAGTTCGGTGTACAGGTCGTAGTTGGCCATTGGTGCATCCCTCGTAGTTGGTGGCTCGTATTGGTGAATCGGTGTGGTTTTGTGTGAGATGGACTCACCGGCACCTTAATACACTCGAGGGCCGCTGCACATGGGGACAAACCGGAGAATGCCAAACCGGGGAATGCCGGTGTATCAGCAGACCGGCATGTTCTGCACCACATCAGTGGGCTCGTCCGCCGTATCAACGTCAAGGCCGGCCAGGATCATCGCGTAGCGGGTCTTGTCGCTGTCCCCGGGAAAGACCATGATGTTGTCGCCGTCGGTCTCGACATCGATGACACAACCGTTGTAGTCCATCGGCGTGCCCTCACCTGAGACGTAACGGGCCCGCGTGTCACTGTCGCCGAAGTCCACGACCACCATCGTCAGCGAGGAATCCGCGCAGACCACCCGGGCGGTCTCGTCGCCGGACGGTTCGCGCCCCGAACAGCTCATCGACCGCCAGCCGTCCTGCTGCTGTCGCTCCGGCAGGAGATCGGGGAACGCCTCGACCATCCTGGCGTCCCGGGAGTCCCACCCCGGGTACAGCACCTGCTGGTAACCGAGCACGCCCAGCAGCCCGGTACCGGCGATCAGCAGGACGATGGTGACCAGGATGCCGACGCTGCGTCCGGTACGACGCCGCGACTGTGCCGGTGGCGCCTGTGGTGTCGGACGCTGCGGCGGTGACACCGGCGCCACCGGCGCCACCCCGGTCTGCTGCACTGTCGGACGCGGGGCCGCCGCGGTGTGCTGCGCCGGCGGGCCCGCCGGGGACACCGCTGCAACCAGGGCATCCAGGAAGGCGACCGCGCTGGTGTACCGGCTGCCCGGATCATTGTTCAGGGCGACGCCGAAGACCTCGGTGACCCGCTCGGCCACACCGGGGACCTGTGCGTCCTGCGTCGCCAGGTTGCCGACGGTCAACGCCGGCAGGGTCCGCTCACCCCGCCAGGCCCGCTGGCTCATCGTGTCGCGGAAGGCTGTGAGGGTGAGCATCTCCACGGCGATCAGCGCCAGGGCGTAACGGTCGGTCGCCGGACTGTAGTCGACCTTGTGCGCACCCCAGGTGCTGGCCACCGAGAAAATCTCCGGCGCCATGTACTTCTCGGTGCCGATCACCAGCCCGGTGGAGGTCAATCGGGTGTCCTCACCGGCGATGCTGATACCGAAGTCGGTGAGCACCGAGGTGGTCCCCGGGTCCTCCGGCAGCAGGATATTCGCCGGCTTGAGATCGCGGTGGATCACCGGGGACTGCCGGTGGTGCAGGTAGTCCAGCGCCTGCGCCACCGGCCGCAGGACAGAGTCCACCTCGGCGACGGTGAAGCGGTTCCCGCTGGCCCGTCGGTCGGTGATCGCCTTCTCCAGGTCACCGCCGGGCACGTAGTCCATGACGAAGTAGGTCGACAAGCCGTCGGCGTCGCTGCTGCGTCCGGAATAGTGGATGTTCATCACCGCGGAATGCCGGATGCCGGCCAGGGTGCGCATCTCGGCGGCGAACCGCTTGAAGGCGTCGTCGGTGGAGACCGCTTCCGGACGGATCACCTTCACCGCGACCCACCGGTGCAGCGCATTGTCGAAAGCCCGGTAGACGTGCCCCATCCCGCCATGGCCGATGAGGCTGAGCTGGGAGAGGTTGTGCTTCTCCTCGAGAAGCTCGGCGAGCTGGGCTTGTCCGTCGGGAACCGTCATGAGTTGTCCGCGCTCCAGGTGAAGTCGCGCCCGGAGCGCTCACTGCCGTCCTCCCGCAGCACCCGGACGCCGTCGGAGGTGATCTCGATGCGCAGCGACCCGACCTTCTCGGTCACCCAGTACCCGCTGCCGACGCGGTCCATGTCGATGTTGTGCTCGGCGGCACCCTCGTTGTAGTAGCCGCGGTAGTAGTAGTCACCCCGCTCACCGACCTGGCAGATCACCGCCCGGTCGTCGCCGTTGGTGCCGGCGAAGATCCAGGTGTCGTCGCCGTTGCACTGGGCGGCGGGGACGCCGTTGGCGGCACGTGGGGTGTTCGGGAACCCCTGGGCGGTCACCCGGTCGCCGTTGAGGTCGCCGCTGCCGCCGAACCGGTCGTCGTCGTTGTCGTCGTTGTCGTCATCGTCGTCATCGTCATTGTCGTCGTCGGGACGCTCCGAGGGCGACGCCGAGGAGGTCGACGACTCATCTGTGTCGTCCTCGTCATCCGTGTCGGCGGCACCGGACTCGGGCACCGGGACGAAGGTGACGTTGCCGGCCCCGTCGGAGCTGCTGGAGTCCGAGTCACCGTCGCGTCCGAACATCCCCCAGATGACCACGGCCGCAATGACCAGAGCCACCACGGCGATGAGGGCGACGGTGATGATCGGGCCGCGGCCACCGCCGGAACGCTGCGGTGCCCCGCCAGGGGTTCCGGCGGCCGCCGCAGCGTCCGGGACGGGCTGCACGGCCGTCTCGTCCGGCAGCCACGGACTATTGCGCGGGGTAGGCGACCCCCACTCATTATTGCCCACGTGCGGACCTTTCCGACTACAGAGACCAGTAGTTTTCCTGAGCATACCTGGCCAGTGCCAGGCGCCGGGTCGGCGCATTGCCGTTTTTCGCGGAGAACCCCGGCACACCGCTGGCCTCCAGCGACTTACAGATGTAGTCGATCTTGGTGTTGACCTTCTTCTGTGTCCAGCCGAGGGACTCCTCCAGCTCCTTGACCGAGGGGACGTCCGACAGATCACTGCCCGGACGCTTCACCAGCGGCCACGCCAGCGCACGCAGCAGTGCCGACTGCTCGGCGTTGGGGATGAAGTCACCTGTGGTCATGGTGGAACCGACGGGGGCGCTGACTCCGCTGGGGGGACGCAGCGTCGCCGCGACGGTCAACGCCAGCTCATAGGCGGTCAACGAGGTGGCGAAGACCATCGAGGACTCACCCAACGGCAGCGGCAGGGTCGCCCCGGGTCCCAGACGCAGCTGGCTGAAGGAATTCTCCGCCCGGGGCTCGATGCTGGCGGTGATCCGGGTGCCCAGGTTGGTGACCATCCAGGTGCCATCGGCGTCCCAGAACTGCAGGAACATCCGGTGCATGAACTCATCGTCGGCGGCCAGCGGGAACTGCGCGGCACGCCCCAGGGTGATCCGCTGCCCCGGATTCAGCGCGACACGGTTGCCGATGAGGTCGTCGATCAGGATCTGGCCAGGAAACGTCATGGGCTCATACTCCTACCGTTCGAGCTCATGCGCCAGAGAATCAAGTTCGCCACCCCCGGCCATCTGCATCGTCAGCTCCTCCAGGGTGACCTCCTCCCGGGTGGCGTCGAGCACCTCACGGCCCATGTTGAGCAGGATGAAGTGGTCCCCGACCATGTGGGCGTGGTGCGGGTTGTGGGTGATGAGGATGACACCGATGCCGTCGTCCCTGGCGGCGGCGATGAACCGCAGCACCATCCCGGACTGCTTCACACCCAGGGCGGCGGTCGGCTCGTCCAGGATCAGCACCCGGGCCCCGAAGTACACCGCGCGGGCGATGGCGACGACCTGACGCTGCCCACCGGAGAGCGAGGCGATGGGCACCCCGACGTCCGGCAGGTCAACGCCCATGTGGGTGAGCCGCTCCCGGGTGATCTCGCGCATCTCGGTCTCCCTCATCCGACCGAAGCGTCCGGTCAGTTCCTGGCCGAGGAAGAAGTTACGCCACACCGGCATCTGCCCGACCACCGCAAGGTCCTGGTAGACCGTGGCGATGCCGTGGTCCAGGGCGTCCCGCGGGTTGGCGAACTCCACCGGTTCGCCGTCGACGAGGATCTCCCCGTCGGTGGGTTTGTGCAGTCCGGCCAGGGTCTTGATCAGCGTGGACTTGCCGGCGCCGTTGTCGCCGAGCACGCAGGTCACATGGCCCTGCCGCACCGACAGGGAGATGTCGTCGAGGGCGCGGAAGGACCCGTAGCTCTTGCCCACCCCGCGCAGCTCGATCACCGGTGCGTCCGTCGTGTCTCCGCTCATGTCGGCACTCATGTCGGCGCTCATTTCTTGGCCTCCGAGAACTTCGAGAAGGAGTTGTTCGCCAGCACAGCCATCAGCAGGACGGCACCGAGGAAGAACTTGAGCCAGTCCGGGTTCCAGCCGGCGTAGACGATGCCCTGGTTGGTCATGCCGTAGATCAGCGCGCCGAGTGCCGTGCCGATCGCGGTGCCCTTACCACCGGTCATCGCGCAGCCGCCGACGACTGCGGCGATGATGTAGAGGAACTCATTGCCCACACCCTGCCCGGCCTGGATGGAGTCGAACTCGTAGAGGTTGTGCTGACCGACGAACCAGCAGGACGCTGCGACGGTCATGAACAGGATGATCTTCACCCGGTCGACCGGGACACCGACGGCGCGGGCGGCCTCCTTGTCCCCGCCGACGGCGAAGATCCAGTTGCCGAAGCGTGTCTTGAACAGCACCCAGGTGGCCACGGCGACGAAGAGGATCCACCAGAAGACGGTGACCTTCACGGTGACCCCGAAGATGTCGACCGAGCCGGCGAAGATCATCCGGCAGAACTCGTAGCCCTGCATGTCGGAGATGACCGGGGTGGCGACCTGGTCGTTGACCAGTTTGGTGATCGCCAGGTTCAGCCCCTGCAGCATGAGGAAGGTCGCCAGGGTGATGAGGAAACTGGGTATGCCGGTGCGGGTGACCATGAACCCGTTGAAGAAGCCGATGGCCATCGCGATCGCCAGGGCGAGCAGGGAGCCGACCCAGGTCTGCAGGTGGAAGTTGTAGGCCAGCATGGTGGCCGCCAGCGCGGTGGTCGTCACCGCCACACCGGTAGACAGGTCGAACTCGTCGCCGATCATCAGCAGGCCGACGGCCAGGGCGATGATCCCCAGGGTGGAGGACGTGTAGAGCACCGTGGCGAAGGCGTCCATGGAACGGAAGCTCGGGGCGACGATCATGAACAGGACGAACACGCCGATGGTGCCGATCAGGCTGGCGAGCTCCGGACGGCGCAGCAGCTTGTCGAGTCCCTGGCGGGTCCGTGGCGGCTCGGTGTCCGTGGCGGGGACGGTGACCGGGCTACTCATCGCAGTCCCTCCTTTGTGGCATCGGCGATGGTGTCGATGTTGTCGGCGTCGACGAAGCTGGGCCCACTGTAGACAGGACGTCCACCGCCGACGGTGGTGCCGTTGCGCTTGGCCAGCCACAGCGAGTCGACCGCCATGTAGCCCTGCAGGTAGGGCTGCTGGTCGACGGCGAAGCTGACCCGGCCGTCCCGGATGGCGGGCACCAGCTCGGAGTTGGTGTCGAAGGTGCCGACCTGGATGTCGACACCGGCGGAGTCGGCCGCGTCGGCGGCGACGAGGGACACCGGGGTGACCAGGCCCATGACCCAGTCGATGTCCCGGTCCTGGGTGAGCTTGGACTGCACCGTGGAGCTCACCGAGGTGAGGTCCTGGCCGTTGACGTAGAGGATCTCGACGCTGCCGCTGCCCAGTCCCTTACGGATGCCGTCGCACCGGGCCTCCTGGGAGGAGTTGCCCTGCTCGTGGATGACGCAGAGCACCTTGTCTGCACCCTCGTCCTCGAGACGTTCCCCGGCGCGCTCACCGGCCACGCCCTCCTCCTGGCCGAAGAAACCGGTGAGACCGTAGTCCTGGTACTCGTCCATACCGGCGTTGAGGCCGACGACTGGGATGCCGGCGTCGACGGCTTTCTGGGCGACCGGGCCGATCGCACTGGCGTTGGGCATGGTCACCGCGATGCCGTCGACGTCGGAGTCGATGGCGGACTGCACCAGGGACGCCTGGTTCGGGGCCTGCGGGTCGGAGGCGTAGCGAAGTTCGATGTTGTTCTTCTGCGCGGCGTCCTCCGCACCCTTGCGCACCAGGTCCCAGAAGGTGTCGCCGGGGGCACCGTGGCTGACCATGGAGACGGTGTATCGGGGGGTGTCGACGGTGCCGCCGCCTTCCCCGTCACCGTTTCCGCGTGGCGCCCCACCGGTGGACGAGCAGGCGGCGAGGGATACCGCGAGGGCTGCCGTCACCGTGGCGGCAACAGTCTTGAGCGTCTTCTTGAACATCACAAGGTGCCAGTCAAGGCCTCTGAAGCGATTAAGTCAAGCCGTCTGACCTGCATATTCGTCGTTTGTGTACCGATCAAGTTGATCGGTACAGCATTCGCCACCTGCGGTAGGACGCCGACACCTGACGCCACGTCCTGTCCGGACCACACAGTATCCTCGACGATATGACCACCCCGGAACCGACAGGCCCGTCCGACCCCAGTAACGCCAGCGACCCCGGCAACCCGCTGCCCGCCCGCATCGACGATGCCCGCCGCCAGGACCTCAACGAGAAGCTCACCCTCGCCGTCGGTCAGGGTCGGATCGACCTCAGCGAGTTCTCCACGATCACCGACGCCGTGTGGTCGGTCACCGATGTCGACCGCTTCGCCCGCCTCGAGCAGCTCATCGCCGGAAAATCGGGCACCCCCGATGACGCCGAGATCGACCGTCTCGCCGAGAAGGCCGGCCCGTCACCTGAATCCGGAACGGACAACCCTCCAGCGAAGAAGCCCAAGGGCAGTATCAGCTCCTTCTCCGCGGCCATCAGCAACTTCGAGGCCACCACCGTCGTCCCGCATGATCATGTGCCGACCCAGTCATCCTGGTTCGGCGACATCGAACTCACGGGCACCATGCACCTCGGCGAACGGCAGGGCTACAGCCTGGTCTTCGGCGACCTGACACTGGATCTGCGGGAGGCCTCGCTCACCGCATCCACCACCGTGCTGCAGGTCAGTCTGGTCTTCGGCAGTCTGAAGCTCACCGTTCCTCCGGGTGTGCAGGTGGTCAACCAGATGAAACTTCCGTTCGGGGACGTCAAGGTGACGCAGCATGAGGGCGGGCCGGCCCCGAACTACCCGGGTGCTCCGACGGTGGTGCTCACCGGACGCTCGACCTTCGGTGACCTGCGGGTCCGGGTCGCCGAACCTGGCGAGAAGCAGAGTTTCTGGAGCTGGCTCACCGCGGGCTGAACCAGTACCGGCCACCGTCCCACCGACGTAACCTGGAGTCATGACAGAACTCCCCGACCGGATCGACGCCTCCCGCCGTCAGCAACTCAACGACGACCTCACCCTCGCCGTCGGCCAGGGACGCATCGACCTGGCCGAGTTCTCCGACCTGGTCGACGTCATCTGGTCGACCACGGACGCGGAGCAGTTCGCCCGGCTCGAGCGTCTCATCCGCGGAGAACGTGACTCCACGGACCTCGAGACTCTCGCCTCCAAGGCGGCTGCACCGACGCCGCAACTCTACGACGCCTCGTCCGCCCCCGCCCCGGTGTCCCAGACAGGAACCACCCACTGGTTCAACGAGATCACCCGGGCCGGCGGCTACCAGTTGGCCGAGCGTGAGACACATACGCTGGTCGCCTCCGACATCAACCTCGACCTGAGGCAGGCCACCCTCTCCGCCCCGGTCACCACCATCACCGTCACCTCCTACCTGGGCACCATCAACCTCACGGTGCCGCCCGGCATACGGGTCGACAACCGGATGACCGGGATCCTCTCGGACGTCACCGAGGACCCAGGACGAAACATCGGACCGTCCTCCCCCACCGTCGTCCTGCAAGGACGCAGCTACGGCGGGGACATCACCATCCGCGTCCGCGAACCAGGCGAACGCAGCCGCAGCTCCTGGTGGTCCTGGCTCATCGGGTAGCCATCGAGCCCGTGCCGACAGGCCCATGTACCGGACCAAACTTCCCCAGGACAGGTCACGGATCACGGCGTCGGCAGGGAGAACCCCGTTAGACTCCAGGTCATGGCTCCAGAACAGCAGACCACCGCCTCCACCTACCTCACCGCCGGCACAGTCGAGGAGTTCCGGAAGAACCTTTCCACGGTCCGCACACGCATCGACGCCGCCGCAGTCCGCGCCGGTCGGGACCCGGCCGAGATCGAGCTGCTTCCGGTGAGCAAGACCGTCCCGGAGGACCGGATCCGTCTCGCCGTCGAGGCTGGCTGCACCCGCCTCGGCGAGAACAAGGTGCAGGAGGCCACCCGGAAGTCCACGAACCTCGCGGACCTGGATGTCGACTGGGTGGTCATCGGGCACCTGCAGACGAACAAGGCCCGCGACGTCGCCGCCCACGCCGCCGAATTCCAGGCACTGGACAACCTGCGCGCCGCGTCCGCCCTGCAGCGACGCCTGGAGACCGCCGACCGCGAGCTGGACGTCTACGTCCAGGTCAACACGTCCGACGAACCACAGAAGTACGGGCTGTCACCCGACGACGTCGCCGACTTCCTCACCCAGCTCACCGAGTTCCCCCGGCTGCACGTCCGCGGACTGATGACCCTGGCGGTGTTCAGTGACGACACTGAGTTGGTGCGGGCCTGTTTCGTGCGGTTGCGGGAGTTGCGCGACCGGATCATGGCGTCCACCCCGGAACTGCTGGGCGGCACAGGCGGCGGCAAGCTGTCGATGGGCATGTCCGGCGACTACGAGATCGCCGTGGAGGAGGGCGCGACCTGCGTGCGGGTGGGCCAGGCGATCTTCGGCGCCCGCGCGGTGCCGGACTCCCACTACTGGCCGGGAGTGACCGGCACGGAGTGAGCGGGGAGATTTCCTGCACAGCCCCGGACCTGTGTTTTACAGTAGAGTTCCCCTAGGAAAGGAACGTCACCATGCGACGCCGTCTACTCCCCGCCGCCTCCGCCGCTCTCGCCGGAACCCTGCTCGTGTCCGGCTGTTCACTCTTCGGCGGCAGCGTGAGCAAGGGCGACCTGGAGGACAAGATCCATGAAGAGATCTCCGCGGAGGCAGGGGAAGAGCCGGACGAGGTGCGCTGCGAGGGTGACCTGGAGGCCGAGGAGGACGCCGAACAGACCTGCGCCATGCGCGTCGAGGACGAATGGGTGGAGATCGAGGTCGTCGCAACCGAGGTGGACGGCAGTGACGTCGAGTTCCAGTTCCGACCCACCAAGCAGATCGACGAGCCGGACTACTGACTCTCCTCCACGGTGATCACCGTCGTGGCCACCTCTCCCCCGGTTGCTGTCGCGGTGACCCGGATCTCTCCGGGAACGGCACCTGCCCGGACCACGGCGACGGCACGTCCGTAGAACGTCGAGTGGACACCCGTCGTATAACCCTGGGTGGTGATCGGGTTGCCGGAGCCGAACCCCTGCTGGCTGCCCGCACCGTCGACGGTGACCCGGATGTCACGGTCGACTCCGGGGCTGCTGACCTCGACGAAGGCGAGGTCCTGACCATTGGGACGCAGGACGTCCCGGTCAGAGTCGAAGCCCAGAGTCTGGTCAGGCTCGGTGGCGAGCCGGTCCACACCTGTCTCCGTACGGGCCTCCAGGACCCCGGGTGCATAAGGCAGCGTGAAACGGGCGCAGAGATCGTCACCGGCGGTGGCACGTCCGACGACCGCCCCGTCCAGACTCAACTCAACGGTGGCCCCCACCTGTGCGTAGACCTCGACCGTCGCGCCCACACCCTCATGCCCCGGCCATGTCCAGCTGCGCACTGAATCACTCATCCGCCAGTTCGAGGCGACCATCTTCTCGCCCGCATGGGTGAGGGGACGCACCGCGATATAGGGGTCGTCGCGCAGACCCCACCCGATCTCGTAGGCGTAGGACTGTGGCTGACGGTGCCCGGTGATGTCGATGACCGGGGTTCCCGCGGTGAGCGCCGGGAACGGGGCGAACATGCGGGGATGGTCGTTGTACCGCGCGGCGGCGACAGCGCCTTCACCAAGATAGTCCCAGCCGGTCCACACGAAGTTCCCCAACGCCCACGGCGCATCCGGGGAACAATGTCGATGAGTGGGAGGTTCCGGTTGCCGGTCGTCCTCCTCGGCCGTCATTCCCGTGGGGACGTCCGGTCCTGGATCGCCCAGCTCACCCCGTCCCGCCCGGTGTTCCTCATCGCCGGAACACGGCTCACCACCGTGTGCCCCGACCCACGGTTCCCGAAGCTTCGAGTAGTCACCGCCAACCTCGCGGCGGGTCAGTGCCTGCACTCCATCCTCGTCGGCACCCACGGCTGGGATGTTCCGGATGTCCCCGGACTGACCGCCCGGGAGGTCCGGGCCGTGCAGTTCCTCGACGCCATGTTCCAGTGCACCCGGCTCACCGCCGACGATGTACGTCGTGGGTGTCGGCGGCTCGTCGGCGCGAAACAGGTCGACCGGCTCCTCGCATTGTCCGACCACGGCGCCCAGTCACCGCGGGAGACGTTGCTGCGGCTGTACGCCCGCGACGTCCTGCCGGAGGGGCATACCTGGACATCCCAGGTCACGGTCCTGCTGGATCCGGACGGTCGACCGTGGAAGCACCTGATCGCCGACCTCGCCTGTCCGGAGCTGAAGGTCGCCTTCTTCTACGACGGCACCTACCATCGCGCCGAGGAGCGCCACAGCCTAGACTTCCACCAGGTCCAGCGACTGCGTGACCTGGGGTGGGAGGCCGTGCGGGTGGATGCGGCGCTGATGGCCACGGTCGGCCGGATGATGGAGGACATGCAGGACGCTGTCTCCCGGGCCGAGGCCGTTCTCCGCGTCGACCGTACGGCTGGCAGAGCGGTTGACGGTGCGTCTGGCGGAGCGGTTGACAGTGCCGTTGACAGTGCCGACGAGAAATAAGGCTACGGAGAGGTCACGGACAGGGGCTAAAAGTGACCTCTCCGTAGCCTTATTTCAGAACGCCCTTCGACGGCGGCCGGTCATGGAACCGACCAGAGGGCGATAACGGGGAGGAACTACTTCTCGGTGCCGTCCTCGCCATCAGCACCATCAGCACCGTCAGCGCCTTCCTCATCCTCGCCCTCGTCGAGGCTCAGCCCCAGTGCCTCCAGTTCGGCACGCAGGTTCTCCATGGACAGCTCGACCTCTTCAGTGCCGAAGCCCTGCCCGTGCTCGTGACCGTGCTCCCCCTCACCGTGGAGCTGCCCCAGCCCACCAGCGGCCCCCTCGCGTTCGCCAGCAGCCGCGCCCAGGGTATCGCCGAGCTCGGCGTAGGCCGGGTAAATGACCTCGCGCTCCAGCGTCTCGCGCAGCGGCTGATCGCAGAAGGCGTTGTCCAGGGCGTTGGTGGTCATCTCCAGGAACTGCCAGTACTCCATACCGAAGGCCTCGGCCAGCGCCTCGAACTCGCTGCTCATGGTGCAGCCGGACACCAGCCGGTTGTCGGTGTTGACGGTGCAGGCGAAGCCCAGTTCGTAGAGCAGGTTGAAGGGGTGCTCGGCGACCGTCTCGCACACACCGGTCTGGGTGTTGGAGGTCGGGCAGATCTCCAGCGGGATCTGTCGGTCGCGGACGAACGTGGCGACCGGGCCCAGCTCGATGCCGTTCATGGTGGCCTCGAAGTCCTCGTAGATGCGCACGCCGTGGCCGATGCGCACCGCACCCTGCCGCAGCCCGTCGGCGATGGACTCCACCCCGGCGGCTTCACCGGCGTGCACGGTCACCGGCACCAGGTTCTCCCGCAGGATGCGGAAGGCCTCGACGTGGTTCGACGGCGGGAAACCGTCCTCGGCCCCGGCGATGTCGAAGCCGACCACGTGGCCCTCACCCGGGCTATGTGCCCCGTAGTTGTCGACGGTGAGCTGGGCGATCTCGGCGGCCCGGTCGGCGTGGCGCATGGCGCAGAGCAGCAGGCGGGCGTGGATGCGTCCGCCGGACGCGGCGACGGCATGCTCGCCTTCCTTGACGCCCTGCACGGTGGCGTCGACGACCTGCTGCAGGGTCAGGCCCTTGGCCTGGTGCTGCTCGGGGGCATAGCGCAGTTCGGCGTAGCAGACGCCGTCGGCGGCGAGATCCTCGACGGCCTCGCGGGTGACGCGGACCAGGGAGTCGACGGTCTGCATCACTGCGGTGGTGTGGTCGAAGGTGGTGAGGTAGGTCGGCAGGTCACCGGAGTTGGCCGAGTCGAAGAACCACTTCTCCAGTTCGGCGGCGTCGGTGGTGGGCAGGCCGTCGTAGCCGGTCTCGGCGGCGATGTCGATGATGGTCTGGGGACGCAGTCCGCCGTCCAGGTGGTCGTGGAGCGCCACCTTGGGCAGGCGCTTCACCACCGCAGGGTCGACGGTTGAGGTGGTCTCGAAGTCGCTGTCGCTCATGGTGATCCAGGATAGCGAGCCACGTTACCGAATGTTGCACGGCCCGCGACTAGAGTGTTTTTCCTGATGTTTCTCTCCTCACACCCCCGCCGCCGCGTCGGCTCGCTACTGCTCGCCGCGTCGTTGATGCTCGCCGCCCCGGCCTCCGCCGAGGTGGGACGCAACGGCGTCGACAAGGACGACTGGCTGCCGCTGACCCCCGACGTCGGCGCGCCCATGCCGGACGATCCCTTCCTCGACACCGACGACTGCCCCTTCGCCCAGGAGCTCCCACCGGCTTTCGATGCTGACGCCCTGCGCGCCCGAGGCCAGGACGCCCCCACCCCGGTGCCGGTGGAGTTGCCCGGTCCCGGCGGCGCGGACCTGGACACCTGCGGGGAGGTCGCCGCCTCGGGGATGACGATTCCGGAGGATCTGAGCCTGGGCGCTTTCAGCGTCTTCGACATCGACTCCGGTGAGGTGCTCGCGGCGAAGGACCCCTACGGGCTGTACCGTCCGGCGTCGATCATCAAGGCTCTGCTGCTGCTCACCGCCATCGATGAGCTGGATCTGCAGCAGAACATCCCGGTGAGTGACGAGGCGGCGAATGTCGACGGTTCGCGGGTGGGCATCGGCACCGGCGGCCGGTACACCGCGAAGCAGTTGCTGTTGGGCCTGGTGATGCGCTCGGGCAATGATGCGGCGATCGCCCTCGCCGAAGCCATGGGCGGGCAGGACGAGACGGTCGTCAAGATGCAGGACCTCGCCGACTCGCTCGGGGCCACGTCCACCCGGGTGATGACGGTGCACGGGTTGGACAGTCCCGGGGTGCAGACCACCGCCTATGACATGTCGTTGATCTACCAGGCGGTGTTCCAGAACGAGACGGCCCTGGACCTGCTGGGCACCGAGTCGATGGACTTCCCCGGGTTCGACGACTTCGAGGGTTTCGAGCTCTCCAGCGACAATCCGCTGTTGTTCTCCTACCCGGGCGCGATCGGCGGCAAGACCGGGTTCACCGACAATGCCCGGCACACCTTCGCGGTGGGCGCGGAGCGGGACGGTCGACGTCTCGGCGTGGTGTTGTTGAACTCCACCATCGCCGGCGGTCGCCCGTACGAGCAGGCCGAGAAGTTGTTGGACGCCGGCTTCGACACCCCCGACGATGCCAGCGTCGGCGAACTCGTCGCTGTATCGCAGGACGATGCCGCTGACCCCGACGCAGCCGCCAAGGCAGAGAGCGCAGACAGCGCAGACACAGTCGACGGTGCTGCGGACCCCGACTCCACAGCGTCCCCCGACGGGGTGGACATCCGGGTGGTCGTGGCGGTGGTCCTGATCGTGGTCCTGCTTGGCGCGGCCGCGTTCGCCGGGGCCAAGTTCCGGCGCCGCGGCTGATCCCCGGAGCCCTCCCGTTCCTACTTGCGGCGGAGCGCCCGGCCGATGAGGCCGACGGCCGCGGCACCGGCGGCGGTACCGACACCCACCAGTCCGGCGCGGCTGACCTGGCGGGAACCCGGGCGCACCTCCTGGCGCACGCGGATGACCGCGGGCGGCGGGGCGTCCGGCACCATCTGCGCCAGTGCCTCCGGGGTGGTGGCGGTCCAGGCCGCGAGGTACAGCACGATGCGCCAGATCAGGTACAGCATCACCATGATTCCGATGATCGGACCGAAGGCGGCCGCCGCCGGGCTGGACAATGCGTTGGAGAACAGCAGGGTGGCGAACTGCTTGATCACCTCGAAGGCGATCGCCCCGATGATCGCCGCCCGGGCGGCGGCGGGCCGCGGCACGCGGGTGCGCGGCAGGAACATCATCAGCCAGAAGAAGACGAGCCAGTTGGCGATCAATGCCACCACCAGGGCCACCAGCCAGGTGATGAAACGGATGCCCGGGATATCGCCCAGTCCGATGGCGTCGAGCAGGCCCCGGGTGAATCCACCACCACCAATGGCGGTGACACCGAAGGCGACGACCAGGGCGAGCAGCAGGCCGATCAGGCCGATCAGGTCGCTGATCTTGCCGGTGATGAAGTTCGCCGCCTTGCCGTCGACCTTCCACATCTCGGAGACCCCGAGTCGCAGGTTGGCCATCCAGCCCAGACCGGTCCACAGGGCCAGAACAAGACCGATACCGAACACGCTGCCACGTTGGTCGATGGCACCGTCGATGATGTCGTTGATGGTGGCGCCGAGGTCATCGCCGGCCGATTCGGTGACCGAGTCGGCGATGTCGTTCATCAACTCCTCGTTGCCGGCGAGCACCATGGCCACGGTGGCGAAGATCAGCATCACCAGCGGGAAGATGGACAGCACGGAGAAGTAGGTGATGCCGGCGGCGAAGTGGTTGCCGCCCTGGTCGCCGTAGCGTTCATTCATCCGCATGACGTGGTCGAACCACGGCCATTTGTCGCGGTAGGCGTCAATGGCGCCGGGTGCATCGTCTGTGGACCGTTCGATGCCGTGATCGTCGAGCTTGCCGGGATCGGCAGCGGTCGTTGTGCGAGCCATCGGAGGGACTCCTCGGGGTAACGTCAAGAATCTATGGGGGTGTGCCGTTCTACCGTAGTGCAAGACACCGGTGCGTGACCGGCACTCTCACAGATCTCCTGCCGCTGCTCCGACGAGCGGTGCGCTTCCCTGACTAGCGGTAGGCGGCGACGATCGGGATCGTCTCGTCGAAGATCTTCTTCAGGTTGGACGGACGGTCGCCGTCGTCGGCACCGAACTGCTCACCCTCGACGGTGAGGTCGGGGTTGGAGTAGTAGGGGACGCGCTGGCAGTCCGGCGCGCAGGAGGAGGCGTTGTTGTAGGCCATGATGTCGACCAGACCGTTCTCGGTGATGTGTCCCTTGTTGTAGGGGTGGTGCGGGTTCGGCTCCGGGGAGCTGTCCCAGTCGTGGCCCGCACCGAGGTTGTGGCCGAGCTCGTGGGCGAACACGCCGGCCTCGCCGGTCGCGTCATCGGACCGCAGCCAGTCGGCACCGACAACGCTGAAGGCCATGTCATCGGTGTCCTCGGTGGGGATCGGGGACTGGGCGATGCCGGCCTGACCGGAGACGACCACGGAGATCAGGTCTGCACTGTGCTCCTCGCGCAGATCGGCGATCTCGTCGCTCTCGCGGGCCCAGGTCATGGCCTCGCCCTGGTCGTCGGTCTCCTGGAAGTCGATCTTCTCGGCGTGGGCCAGGGTGACCTGTCCCTCGATGTCGCTGCGCTCCAGCGCCTTGTTCATTCCCTCGAGCCCGGAGTCGATGGCGTCGAGGATGTCTTCCTCGCTACCTTCTCCTTCTTCAGCCTCACCGGTGTACAGGACGAGGACGTCGATGGTGCGGTCCGCGGAGACCTCCGACTCGTCGGTGGTGCCGGTGTCATCCGCCTTTTCCGTCTCGACGGAGCTCCCGGGCAGGGTTTCCTTGCCGGGGGTGAAACTGGACTGACCGATGGCGGTCGGAGCTGTGATGGCCAGGGTAGCGAGCAGGGACGCGCCGACGGCGGCGGTCCGGTAGATGCGCTTGGTCATGTTTCTCTTTCCCAAGGTCGATGGAGGTCCATAGAGGACGATGGAATCACGTCTTGACTGGTGACAGACGTAAATCGGCGGGATCGGTCTGATCCCGTCCGCCTTCACAGCACGCTACCGAGACCCCCGGAGGTGGCACGACCGAATGCGATGATAACGAACAGGTAACGAACTTTCGATCACTCCCATCCGGGTGCCCAACCCCGTAGGGAACCCGAAGGAAACCACACCCCGCCCCGTATCAGCTACCCCCGTAACACCCACTACAGGTACCACCGTTCCCCCTGCGTGGCCCCTCTGCGCGCCCGCTGTCTCCTCCCCGCCTCCTCCCCGGGGGAGAGCTCGACAGCACCTGGGAGCTCGACAGCCCCTTAGGAACTCGGCAGTGCACTGGCGACGACGTCCGGCAGCGGAATGTACTGCGGGACCGCACCCATCGACGGCGACTGGACGCGCACGCCCGGCGCGACCTGGTTCACCCAGGCGGTGACATCGTCCACCGCACCCTGGGCGACAGCCCGGGCCGGCCAGTTGGTCATCCCCGGCCCGGCGTCGGGAGTCGGCGGTCCGACCCGGTCCAGGGCACCCGTCAGGTCCCGGTTCAACGCCCCACGGTTGCCGCTGGTCTGCACCGCGACCGTCCAGCCGCCGCCGAAGCCGACCGAGGCGTGGTAGGTCGACCGGTCGTCCGACCAGCCCGACTTCCACCCGTCCACGCCCGGCAGCAGCGCCACGCCGAAGCGCTGGTTGTAGCCGTCGGCGGCGACGGTGGTCGACTGCCGCATCGCCGACAGCAGCGGCCCGGTACCGGTCGGGTCCTCGCGCAGCTTCGCTGAGAGGTAGCGCGACCAGTCGTTGCTGGAGAACTTCCAGTTCCCCCAGGTGTCTGCCGGGACCGCGGAATTCAGGTTGTACTGGTTCGCGGTGGCGCGGATGGCGTTGGGGTATTTCCCTGCCAGTTCGGTGGCCAGCCCGTCGTCCGAGGTGCGGATCATCTGGGACGCCTTGGCCTTGTCGGCGGCCGAGCCGTGGGCGAAGACATAGTCGGCGATGAGCAACTTGGTCAGCGACAGGCTGTAGCGCGGCTCATTCTCGTTCGCGGTGCCGAGGTGGGCACTGGAATGGGCGTGGTCCACGGAGATCTGCGTGCGCCCCGGCGCATCAAGTGACTGCGCCTGGGCCTGGGGGCGCCAGCCACCGAGACCGCAGCCAACAACGCCGTCGCGGCGGGAAAGGTAACTCGGTTCCTGGTCATCTTTCTCCTACCTCAACTCTCGCCTACCTCAGCAGGCCCATCTTCTCGTACACGTCGGCCACCACGGACTCGGCGACGACGGAGGCCTTCTCCGCACCCCTGTCCAGGACACGCTGCAGCTCGGCCGGGTCGGCCATGTACTCATCGTACTTCGCTTTCAACGGGGTGGTGAACGCCTGCAGGGCGTCGGCGGTGTCCACCTTCAGCGCACCGTACTGCGCGCCGGCGGCCTGGTAGTCGGTCACGATGTCCTCGACGCTGCGTCCGGTCAGCGCAGACTGGATCACCAGCAGGTTGGAGACTCCGGGCTTGTTCTCCTTGTCGTAGCGGATCTCGCCGTCGTTGTCGGTCACCGCCGACTTGATGCGCTTGGCGGAGGTCTTCGGCTCGTCCAGCAGGTTGACCAGGCCCTTGGGGTTCTCCCCCGACTTGCTCATCTTCGCCGTCGGGTCCTGCAGGTCGTAGATCTTCGCCGACCCTGCCGGAATGAAACCGTCGGGGACGGTGAAGGTCTCACCGAAGCGCGCGTTGAAGCGTTCGGCGAGGTTACGGGTCAGCTCCAGGTGCTGACGCTGGTCCTCGCCCACCGGGACCAGCTGCGGACGGTAGAGCAGGATGTCCGCCGCCATGAGCATCGGGTACATGAACAGTCCGGCGGAGGTGCGGTCGGCACCACGCTTGGCGGACTTGTCCTTGAACTGGGTCATGCGGGACGCCTCACCGAAACCGGTCAGGCAGGTCAGCACCCAGGCCAGCTCGGCGTGCTGCGGCACCTGGGACTGCACGAAGATCGTGGACTTCTCCGGGTCGATGCCCAGGGCCAGCAGCTGCGCGACACCGGCGAGGGTGCGGTCGCGCAGCTCGGTCGGGTCCTGATCGACGGTGATGGCGTGCAGGTTGGGGATGAAGTAGAAGGCGTCGTAGCCGTCCTGCAGGTCGATCCACTGCTTGACCGCCCCCAGGTAGTTGCCGAGGTGGTACGAGTCCGCCGTCGGCTGGATGCCGGAGAGGACGCGCTGGGTCTGGTCACTACTGGGATCACTACTGGGATCACTACTGGGGTCACTGGCGTTCATGCCCACTGAGGTTACCCGCCCCCGTCAGGCGTGCACACCACCAGTACCTGCCGTCCTACGTGCCAGTTCCAGCAGGGCCTCCGCATCTCCGTCGAGGCCGTCCCGTCCCGCCTGCCGCGGATACACCGCGCGCAGCGACCGGCGGAACGTCACCCCGTGCACCGGCACCCGCACCAGCGCACCGGACGCCACCTGGTCGGCCACCGCCCGCTCGGCGATCACCGTCGGCTCCCCCATCCCGGTCACCGCCGCGCGTTGGGACGCCAGCGACCCGAACTCGCCAGCGGGGCGGGCGATTGTCCCGAGGGTCTTCTCCAGGATCTCCCGGCTGCCCGAACCCCGCTCGCGGGTGATCAGCGGGGTGGTGCGCAACGCCTGGGCGGTGATCTCCCGGCCCGCCCACGGGTGGCTCGGCGGGACGACCACGATCAGGTCGTCCACCCCGACCACCGTGGACGCCAGACCGTGCCGGACCGCCGCACCCTCGACGAAGCCGAGCGCGCTCTCGCCCTCGGCAACGGCGTCGCAGACCTCGGCACTGTTGCAGGGGCGCATCGAGAGGGTCACGTTCGGACGCTGCCGGTGGAAGCGCGCCGCCCACACCGGGAAGTACAGCTCGGCGATGGTGTTCGACACCGCCACCTGAAGGGTGCGCGGTGCGTCCGGGTCGGACGCCGCACCCGCCGAGGTCGCCGCAGTGACCTTCCGGGAGAACTCGGCGGCGGCGTTCAGGTAGTCGGACGCGGCATCCAGTATCGCCCGCCCCGCCTCGGTCGCCACCGACCCGGACGTGGTGCGTTCGAAGATCCGGGTGTCCAGCAGTTTCTCGGCGGCGGCGACCCGGGCACTGACCGTCTGCTGACTCAGATCGAGGTCGCGGGCTGCCGCAGCGAAGCTTCGGTGCCGGTCCACGGCCACCAGCGTGGTCAGCTGGTCGACCGGCGGGATGTTGGACATCACCGGTACGTCGCCAGCACCGGGGAGTGGTCGCTCCACCGCAGGTCGTAGTCGGGGACCTTGTCCACCCAGGCGGTCTCGGCCCGGTCCATGAGGGAACCGGTCGCGATCTGGTAGTCGATCCGCCAGCCGGCGCCGGTGTCGAAGGCCTTGCCACGCCACGTCCACCAGGAGTACGGACCCTCCTCGACATCGGCGTTCAGCCGACGCAGCACATCGAACCACTGCGGGTCCGCCGGGGCACCGGCGGCCAGGCGGGCGGTCGCGGCCTCCCCAGCGGCGTAGTCCACCGCGCCGTGGAAGTCTCCTGCCGCTCCGGCCGGGTTGCCATTGCGTCCGGCGTCCGTGGCATCCCCCACCTGCGTGGTCGCGTCCGGGAACGTCCCCAGCAGCGAGTCCATGAAGGCGCGCTCGTCCGGCAGGAAGCCGGACTTCTTGCGGTTGGGACGCCAGTTCTTCAGGTCCGCCCGACGGTGGCAGATGTTCCAGTCACCGCCGACGACCATGCCGCCGGTCGCGTCGTACTCCGCGGCCCGGTCGGTGAGGTAGGGGCCGAAGATGTCGAGGAAGCGGAACTTCTCGTCCTGCTTCGCCGTCCCCTCCGCCCCGGAGGGCAGGTACACACTTGCCACCCGGGTACCGGCGGTGGTCGCCTCGATGTAGCGTCCGGCATCGGCGAACTCACCGGCGGCATCGTGGTCGCCGAAACCGATCGTCACATCGCTGATCTCGTGACGCGACAGGATCGCCACCCCGGCCCGACCCTTCGCCGCCGCCTCGGCCTGCACCAGGTTCCACCCGGACTCCAGCGCGGGTGCAAGGGCCGTGGTGGTCTGCTCCGGGTTCGCCCGGACCTCCTGCAGCAGGACGACATCCGCGGGGGTCTGCTCCAACCACGGCAGGATCCCGTGGTTGTTCTCGTTGCGGACTTTGGCTGCGGCACGGATGCCGTTCACGTTGACGGTGGCGACTGTGAGGCTCATACCGAGACAGCGTACCGGCCCTGTCGGACACGACTGCGTTCCCGCCGTCCTCACTGACGAACAGACGCATATGCTGGCATAACGGTCTATCCCCGCGTGTGGGGTAGCCACCGACCCGTCCCCGTCAGCACTGTGGGCATTGACGTATTATTGCGAGAGCAGATGCCCTGACACACGACAGCGGCAATGATATTGAGACGAACAAACACGAGACAGTGACGCGTCCCCACCGCCCACCCACGGTGCGAGGCCACGACCACGAGACTGAAGAGGGAGATACCGGCCCATGGCCAAGATCATCTACACACGCACCGACGAAGCCCCCCTGCTCGCGACGTACTCGCTCAAGCCGATCATCGAAGCATTCGCCTCCACCTCCGGCGTGGCTGTCGAGACCCGCGACATCTCCCTGGCCGCCCGTATCCTCTCGGTCTTCAGCGACCTGCTGCCGGAGAACCAGCGTGTGGACGATGCCCTCGCCGAGCTCGGCGAGCTGACCAAGCAGCCGGACGCCAACATCATCAAGCTCCCGAACATCTCCGCGTCCGTCCCCCAGCTCAAGGCCGCGATCTCCGAGCTACAGTCCCACGGCTACGACCTGCCGGCCTACCCGGATGAGCCGGAAACCGACGAGGAGCGCGACGCCCGCTCCCGCTACGACTCGGTGAAGGGCTCCGCGGTCAACCCGGTGCTGCGTGAGGGCAACTCGGACCGTCGCGCCCCCACCGCGGTGAAGAACTTCGCCCGCAAGCACCCGCACCGCATGGGCACGTGGCCCTCCGACTCGAAGACCAACGTCGCCACCATGGACACCGAGGACTTCCGCCACAACGAGAAGTCCGTGATCATCGACGGGGACGACACCCTCACCATCCGTCTGGTGACCGCCGACGGCAACCAGACCGTCCTGAAGGACGGCCTGAAGGTCCTCGACAAGGAGATCGTCGACGCGACCGTGCTGCGCTCCGAGTCCCTCGACGAGTTCCTCAAGGCGCAGGTCGTCCGCGCCAAGGAGGAGGGCATCCTGTTCTCCGCGCACCTGAAGGCCACCATGATGAAGGTCTCCGACCCGATCATCTTCGGCCACGTCGTGCGCGCCTACTTCTCCGAGGTCTTCGACAAGTACGGCGAGACCCTCTACGCCTACGGCCTCAACGGCGAGAACGGCCTCGCCGCGATCTACTCCGGCCTGGACGAGAACTTCGACGAAATCGGCGCCGACCTCGCCGACGAGATCCGCTCGGCCTTCCACTCCGCACTGGTCAACGGCCCGAGCCTGGCCATGGTGAACTCCGACAAGGGCGTCACCAACCTGCACGTGCCCTCGGATGTCATCGTCGACGCCTCCATGCCGGCGATGATCCGCGGCGGCGGCAAGATGTGGAACAAGGACAACGAGGAGCAGGACGCCCTCGCCGTCATCCCCGACTCCTCCTACGCCGGGGTCTTCCAGACCGTCATCGAGGACTGCCGTAGGAACGGTGCCTTCGACCCGACCACCATGGGCACCGTGCCGAATGTCGGCCTGATGGCCCAGAAGGCCGAGGAGTACGGCTCCCACGACAAGACCTTCACGATCCAGGACGCCGGCACCGTCGAGGTCGTCACCGCCGACGGCGAGGTGCTGATGTCACACGAGGTCGCCCCCGGCGACATCTGGCGCGCCTGCCAGGCCAAGGACGTCCCGGTGCGTGACTGGGTCAAGCTGGCCGTCAACCGCGCCCGCTCCACCGGCTGGCCCGCCATCTTCTGGCTCGACCCGAAGCGCGCCCACGACCGCAACATGACCGCCAAGGTCGAGGAGTACCTCAAGGACACCGAACTGGTCGGCGACATCGAGGGCCTGGACCTGCGCATCCTCTCCCCCGTCGAGGCCTGCCAGGTCTCCCTGGACCGCATCCGTGCCGGGGAGAACACCATCTCGGTGTCCGGCAACGTGCTGCGCGACTACCTCACCGACCTCTTCCCGATCATGGAGCTGGGCACCAGCGCCAAGATGCTCTCCATCGTCCCGCTGATCGCCGGTGGTGGACTGTTCGAGACCGGTGCCGGTGGCTCCGCCCCGAAGCACGTCCAGCAGCTCATCGAGGAGGACTACCTGCGCTGGGATTCCCTGGGTGAGTTCCTGGCCCTGGCAGAGTCGCTGCGTAAGCTCGCCGAGACCGACAACAACCCCCGCACCCCGATCCTGGCCGACGCCCTGGACTCCGCCACGGAGAAGGTGCTCAACGAGGACAAGTCCCCGGCCCGCGTCGTCGGTGAGATCGACAACCGCGGCAGCCACTACTACCTCGCCGCCTACTGGGCCCGGAACCTCGCCGACCAGACCGAGGACACCGGACTGGCCGAGGTCTTCGACCCGGTCGCCACCGAGCTGGAGAAGTCCTTCCCGACGATCAAGAAGGAGATGCGCGCCGGCCAGGGTTCCTCCGCCGACATCGGCGGCTACTACTGGATCGACGAGGAGAAGACGAAGTCCGTGATGCGTCCGTCCACCACCTTCAACGCCATCATCGACGGCCTGGCGTCCCGCCACGAGAAGTAGGCCCCGCCCCACCACCTCCACCACCGCCCCGTGCGCCGCTGAGTCGGCACACGGGGCGGTCGTGTCTGTGCAGGACCGACTTAGGGTGGGTAGAGTTCAGGGGACCCCGACCACACCCCCGATGGCGACGAGACTCACAGTATGTCCGTTGTCACTCCCCGTTCAAGGGTAGATTGCCCGTCTTCACCGCTCCGGACCATTCAGAACGGAAGCAAGCAAAAGTAAGATCAGGGGTGAAGCTCCACCACAGAAGCTCCCCGGGGCGGCGGCCCGCTCCACCTGCCCCGGCCCACGGACCAACGAAAGCTCGGGACAGTCACCATGAACGCCACAGACATCACCGCCGGCACCGCCTCGTTGCGGGGTGTGGACATCACCGACATGGAGATCGAGGAACGCGCCCAGGCCGGTATCGGTCT
This sequence comes from Candidatus Corynebacterium faecigallinarum, assembly GCF_052264515.1. Lineage (NCBI taxonomy): Bacteria > Bacillati > Actinomycetota > Actinomycetes > Mycobacteriales > Corynebacteriaceae > Corynebacterium > Candidatus Corynebacterium faecigallinarum. The sequence continues at coordinate 29,536 of NZ_JBQQOC010000017.1, read as the reverse complement.
GGCTTTCCAGCGTCCCCCCGCGCTCGCCGGGGTGTCCGTCGCCAAGCTCGCCCACGCCATCGGCGCGTCCGACCGGCTCGGCGCCGCCGAGGACGCCCTCGGCCTGGGCCCCTCGGCGAACGCGACGTCAACGTCGGATTCTCCGACGGCGAGGCCAAGCGCTTCGAGGTCATGAGGCTCGCCCTGCAGGGCCCCTCGCTCTGCCTCTTCGACGAGCCGGAGTCCGGCGTGGACCTGGAGCAGGTCAGCGTGGTCGGACAAGCTGTCAGCGATCTGCTCTCCGCCCCCACCGACGACGGCCGCGCCCGAGCCGGCCTGGTCATCACCCACACCGGCTTCATCCTGGAGCACCTCGACGCCACCACCGCCCACCTCATGGTCGACGGCCGCCTCACCGACTCCGGCGACCCCCACGACATGTTCGCCCGCATCCGCGCCGGTGGATACCGCTAGACACCCGCACCACTACCGCACAGAAAGGACGCGATCACAATGACCGCCACACTCGACCGCAACTTCACCGCCGCCCGCGGCGCCGAGAAGATGTAGGACGCCAGCCCCTTCAACAACAACTGAACAGCTCGGTCTACTTCCGTCGAGTTCCCCACCAGGGAATTTGGCTCAAAGTAGACCGAGCTGTTTGTCATGTCCGGCAGGTGCGCTATCGTGTTCCACAGCACAACTAGCCTGCACAACACACCAAACACGGAAGGTCCCCACCCACATGGCAACCAAGTACGACAACTCCGACGCCGGCAACTGGGGCTTCGCCTCCCGCGCGATCCACGCCGGGCAGACCGTCGATTCCGACACCGGGGCCCGCAACCAGCCGATCTACCTCACCACCTCCTACGTCTTCGACTCCGCCGAGCACGCCAAGCAGCGCTTCGCCCTGGAAGACCTCGGCCCGATCTACGGCCGGCTGACCAACCCCACCCAGGAGGCACTGGAGAACCGGCTGCTCGCCCTGGAGGGCGGCGTCCACGCCGTCGCCTTCGCCTCCGGCCAGGCCGCCGAGACCGCCGCGATCCTCAACCTCGCCAGCGCCGGCGACCACATCGTCACCTCCGCCCGTCTCTACGGCGGCACCGAGACCCTCTTCGGTGTCACCCTGCCCCGCCTCGGCATCGACGTGACCTTCGTCGAGGACGCCGACAACCCCCAGGCCTGGCAGGACGCGGTGAAGCCGAACACCAAGGCCTTCTTCGGCGAGACCTTCGCCAACCCGCAGGCCGATGTCCTCGACATTCCGGCCGTCGCGGAGCTGGCACACAAGAACAACGTCCCGCTGATCGTCGACAACACCATCGCCACCGCCGCCCTCGTGCGCCCCCTGGATCTCGGTGCCGACATCGTCGTGGCCTCGCTGACGAAGTTCTACACCGGCAACGGCTCCGGCCTCGGCGGCATCCTCATCGACGGCGGCTCCTTCGACTGGACCGTGGAGAAGGACGGCCAGCCGGTCTTCCCCGGCTTCGTCACCCCGGACCCCGCCTACCACGGCCTGAAGTACGCCGACCTGGGTGCCCCGGCCTTCGGCCTGAAGGCCCGCGCCGGTCTGCTGCGCGACACCGGCGCCGCCCTGTCCCCGTTCAACGCCTGGGTCACCATCCAGGGCCTGGACACCCTGGCGCTGCGCGTGCAGAAGCACAACGAGAACGCCAATATCGTCGCCGAGTCCCTGGCCACCAACCCGGCCGTGGCGAAGGTCAACTACGCCGGCCTGCCGGGCTCCCCCTGGTTCGCCGTCAAGGAGAAGCTGGGCATCGAGTACACCGGCTCCGTGCTCTCCTTCGACCTGGCCGTCGACGACGCCTGGTCGGACGAGGCCCGCGAAAAGGCCTGGGCGTTCATCGACGCCCTGAAGCTGCACTCCAACCTCGCCAACGTTGGTGACGTCCGTTCCCTGGTCGTCCACCCGGCGACCACCACCCACTCCCAGTCCGACCAGCACGGCCTGGAGCGTGCGGGAGTGAACCTGGCGACGGTGCGCCTGTCGGTCGGCATCGAGGACGTCTCCGACATCCTCGCCGACCTCAAGCTCGGCTTCGACGCCATCAGCTGACCCACCCGCAGCACGCCCCACCCCAGAACAGCACAGGAGACCTCCGTGGCCATCGACCCCGCCAAGCTCCCCGCGTCCGCCGACTCGGTGACCCTGCCCATCGGTGACTTCACCACCGAGGCAGGGGTGCCGGTTCCCGGTGCCGAACTGCGCCTGTTCGCCTGGTACGAGGGGCCCGTCGAGGAGACGGTCCTGCGTCCGGTGATCCTCGTCGAGCATGCCCTGACCGCCGACGGCAACGCCGCCGAATGGTGGGCCGGGATGATCGGGCCCGGACTCGCCCTGGACACGACACGCTACCTGGTGCTCTGCGCGAACTGCCTGGGCGGCTGCCAGGGATCCACCGGGCCGTCCTCCACCCACCCCGACGGCGGGTACTGGGGCTCACGCTTCCCCGCCCTGTCGATCCGCGACCTCGTCACCGCGGAGAAGCAGTTGCTGGTGGACGTGCTCGGTGTCGACCGGATCCGTGGTGTCATCGGCGCGTCGATGGGTGGTGCCCGGGTGCTGGAGTGGACCTTCATGTTCCCCGAGGTGGTCGAGGCCGCCCTGCCGATCGCGGTGTCTGCCCGTGCCGCCGCCTGGCAGATCGGCATCCAGTCCGCCCAGATCCGCTTCATCACCGCCGACCCGTGCTGGCAGGACGGCGACTACCACGGTTCCGGTCACATCCCCTACCACGGCCTCGGCCAGGCCCGACGTATCGCCCACCTGACCTACCGTGGTGAGCTGGAGCTCGACGAGCGCTTCAGCACCGAGCCGCAGCCGGGCGAGGACCCCTACGGCCCCTACCCCAGCCCCACCGAACGTTTCGCGGTGGAGAGCTACCTGGACCGTCAGGCGGAGAAGCTGCAGGCGAGGTTCGACGCCGGCAGCTACGTGATCCTCACCGACGCCCTGAACCGGCACGACGTGGGACGCGGCCGCGGCGGCATGAACGCCGTCCTCGGATCCTCCCAGGTGCCGACCATGGTCGCCGGTGTGGACACCGACATCCTGTACCCGTACCACCAGCAGGAGCACCTGTCGCGCAATCTCGGCGACTTCATCGGCCTGTCGAAGATCACCTCCCCCACCGGCCACGACGGTTTCCTCACCGAGACCCGTCAGCTGACCATCGTGCTGGACAAGTTCCTCACCAAGGCCGCGCTGCTCGCCCAGCGGTAACTACCCCGCAGCGACGACCTCCGTCGCCCGGGCGTACACGGTCCCACCGGCACTGGTGTCCGACAGACCCAACGCCCGGGCGTCACCACGGGTGATCTGCGCGGTGAAGTGCTCACCGTTGGTGGCGTCCCTCAACTCCACACGCACCTCGAAGCCGAGCACCGCGACCCGCTCCACCACGGCCTCGCGCACCTCGGTGGCGGGGATCTCGTTGCCGGGGACCGCCGGGGTGGCGTTGCGTCCCAACCTGATGTCGTGCGGACGCACCGTTCTCCCGTCCAGCGTGGTCACGTGCCCCAGGAAGGACTGCACGAACGGCGTCGCCGGCCGGTCGTAGAGTTCCGAGGGGGCCCCGACCTGCTCGATGCACCCCTCCCCCATCACGGCGATACGGTCGGCGACGTCGAGCGCCTCCTCCTGGTCGTGGGTGACCAGCACGGTGGTCACGGTGAACTCCTCGTGCATGTGGCGCAACCAGGTGCGCAGGTCCTCACGGACCTTCGCGTCCAGCGCGCCGAAGGGCTCGTCGAGCAGCAGGACGCCGGGATTCGGCGCCAGGGCACGGGCCAGCGCCATGCGCTGCCGCTGGCCGCCGGACAGTTGCGCGGGGTAACGCCCCTGGTAACCGGACAGTCCGACGATCTCGAGGAGCTCATCGACGCGCGTCGTGATCTCCGGTTTAGGACGCTTGCGCACGCTCAGCCCGAAGGCCACGTTGTCGCGTACGGTCATGTGCTTGAAGGCGGCGTAGTGCTGGAAGACGAAACCGATACCGCGGTCCTGCGGGCTGAGCCGGGTGACGTCGCGGTCGTTGATGACCACGGTGCCGGAGTCGGGCTGCTCCAGCCCGGCTATGGTGCGCAGCAGGGTGGACTTTCCGGAGCCGGACGGGCCCAGCAGCGCGGTCAGGGAGCCTTCGGGGATGGTGAGCGAGACATCGTCGAGTGCGGTGAAGACCGGGGAGGAGCCGTAGGTCTTCACGGCGTGGGAGACGGAGATGGTCACTTGGTTACCTCTTGCTTCTTCTGGAGGAGGGTCATGATGACGAGCACGATGACGGAGACGATCATCAGCAGTGTCGCCGCGGAGTAGGCGCCGTAGACGTTGTTGTCGTCGAGGTAGCGGGAATGCACGAGCAGGGTCAGGGTCTGCCCACCGCCGGCGAAGCCGGAGGCGACCATGATCACCGCACCGAATTCACCGAGGGCCCGCGCGACGGTGAGCACGATGCCGTAGGACAGACCCCACCGGATCGACGGCAGGGTGATCCGCCGGAATATCTGCCAGCGGTTCGCTCCCAGGGTGGCCGCGGCCTGTTCCTGTTCGGTGCCGATCTCACGCAGCACCGGTTCAACCTCACGCACGATGAAGGGCAGGGTCACGAACACGGTGGCCAGCACCATGCCGGGCAGCCCGAAGACCACACGGAAGCCGAGGTTCTCCACCCCGCCGAACCAGCCGTCGGTGCCCCACAGCATGATCAGTGCGACACCGACGATCACCGGGGACACCGCGAACGGCAGGTCCACGATCGCCTGGACGATCGACTTGCCGGGGAAGCGCCCCCGCACCAGTCCGAGGGCGACGACGATGCCGAAGACCACGTTGAGCGGCACGGTGATGATCACGATGATCAGTGAGGTCTGCAGCGCGGAGATCGCCGCCGGAGTGGTGATCCACTCGACGAACTGGCCGAGCCCCGGCTCGAAGGTGCGCCACAGGATGGTGCCGACCGGCAGTGCGACCAGCACGGCGAGGTAGGCCAGGGCGATGGTGCGCAGTGTCAGCACACTGCCTTTGGAGGGGGTCATGCGTCCTGCTCCTTCTTCTTGCCGGATGTCGCACGTTCCCCGACCAATCGCAGGGCCAGCAGGACGATGAACGTGATGGCCAGCAGCGCAATGGACACTGCCGCCGCCGCCGATGGAACGTCCGACTCGATCTGCTCCTGGATGTACTGGGAGGCGACCTGGGTGTCCCCGGGGATGTTGCCGCCGATGAGCACCACGGAGCCGTACTCGCCGATGGCGCGGGCGAACGCCAGGCCGGTACCGGAAAGCGCCGCAGGCCACAGGGCCGGCAGGATGATCCGCCGGAAGATCGTGGTGTTGGACGCCCCGAGCGACGCCGCGGCCTCCTCGACGTCCTTGTCGAGCTCGATGAGCACCGGCTGCACCGCGCGCACCACGAACGGCAGGGTCACGAACGCCAGGGCGATGACCAGGGCGGGCTGGGTGGCGTTGAGGGTGATGCCGATGGGGCTGTCCGGCCCGTAGATGCTCAGCAGCACCAGGGAAGCGACGATGGTCGGCAGGGCGAACGGCAGGTCGATGACCGCGTCGACGATGCGCTTGCCGGGGAAGTCGTCCCGGACGAGCACCCAGGCGATCAACGTGCCGGTCACCGCGTTGAGGACGGCGACGATCAGGGACACGGTCACCGTCACCCGCAGCGCGTCCACCGCCCCGTCGGAGGTGACGGCCTCCCAGAAGCCGGACAACCCGCCGGAGAATGCTTCCGTGGTCAGGGCGATCAGGGGCAGCAGCACGATGACCGACAACCACAGCACCGCGGTGCCCATACTGAGTCTGCTGTTGTTCTGCCTCGTGAGGGGGGTCGTCATCTCACACCACCTTGTAGATGGTCGTGATGGCACCGTCGTCCTCGCCGCTGCCCGGCTCGGCGCGGTTGAACAGGACGTTGTCGACGATGTCCCAGGCGTCCTCACCCTCGAGCGACGGGTCGAGGACGGTGAACGCCTCGGCCAACTGGTCGATGGCGTACACCGTGTCGGTCTCGCGGAAGGCGTTCTTCTCCTCGTCCGGCAGGGTGTCGATCACCTCGGTGGAGTTGCCGAAGAGGTCGGGGGTCGGTCGGAATCCGGCGGACGCCCACAGCTTCTCCGCCTCCGGGGTGAACAGGTAGTCCCGGAACTCGGTGGCCTTGGCCAGGTCCTCGTCCGGGTCGTCGGAGGTGTCGACGACGGCGACGGGGTTCTCGATGCGGAAAGTGTCGTCCGGCACGGTGTAGTCGATACGTCCGCCGGTGCGGTCCAGCTCGATGGCCTCGTTCTCGTAGGACAGCAGGACGTCGCCCTGGCCGGCTTCGAAGGCTGAGGTGGCCTCCCGCCCGGACTTCGGCCGGACGGTGAAATGCTCGCCGACCAGCTGGGTGACCTTCGCCAGGGCTTCCTCGTGGGCGGCCTGGTGCGCATTCTCGATGTCGGACGCACTGTAGTCGGCGCCGTCCCCGTCACCCAGCGCCTGGAAGAACCAGCTGGCGTAGGGGGCCAGCAGGTTCCACTTCGCCGAACCGGAACTCGCCGGGTTCGGGCTGATGACCTCGACTCCGGGTTCAAGCAGGTCGTCCCAGCTCTCCAGTCCCTCCGGGTTTCCTTCGCGGGTAACGAAGGCGACGACCGAACCGAAGGGGACGGACACCCCCGACTCGTCACCGGGGACGTCATCCTTCCAGTCCTCGCGCACCTGACCGCTGTCGACGAGCCGGGTGATGTCCGGCTCGACCGAGAAGTTCACCAGGTCGGTGGGCATGTGCCGGGCAACCTTGCGGGACTGGTCGCCGGAGGCGCCGTAGGATTCGGCGAAGCCGGTGTCCGCGCCCTCGTCGGTCTCACGGAAACCGTGAATGAGCTTCTCGAAGCCGGGCTTCGGCACGGCGTAGGCCACCAGGTTGAGCCGGTGATCGCCGGAGGACGCGTCCGCGGTGTCCGGGTCGTCGATGGTGCCGCCGGGTGCCACGAACACGCCGGCGGCGGCGACGAGGCCGATGCCGGCGAGTACCGCCCCCAGGCTGGGTCTGAATGCCACGTGCACTTCCTCTCGTGTGCGGTCCGCAACCTACAGACCGCTCTGTCTACTGTCGAGAAGTGAGAGTAGCCGCCCCTCGTCCCCACCCCACATCCTTCGATTCACGGTGAATCGAAGGCTCGTGCCGCTACCCCGGCGCCGGGAACTACAGCGCCGGGAACTACAGCGCCGGAAATTCCGGCACGACGTACTCGGCGAGCTCCGCCAGCGCCTCCTCCACCGGCCGGTCCCCGTGCCGAAGGCTGATCATGATGTGGTTCAGCCCCAGTTCTTTCTGTGACGCCAACAGCTCCAGCAGGGCCTCGCGTCCGATCTTGAACCCGAAGTCACGACCCTCCGCCGGGTACGACGGATCCTCCGCCAGGTCGATCCACAGCGACTCCCCCACCGGCTTGAATTCCAGTCCCTGCTCCTCGCAAGTCGCCCGCCATTTCTCCACCGTCACCTTCTGCGCCTGGAGGTTGCGGTGGTAGGTCAGCCAGCCGTCGGAGTGGGCGGCGTTGAATTCGGTGGTCTGCAGGCAGGACCCCACCGTCAACAGCGGCACGCCGGACGCCGAGGGTTTCGGCACGACCTCCGCGCCGCCCATGCGTCCGCGCGACCAGCGCACCGGACGCATCTGCGAGGTCCAGCCCTTCTTCAGCACCTCCAGGTTCTCCCGGAAGACCTCCCCGCGCTCGCCCTTGTCCATGCCGAAGGCGGCGAACTCCTCCGGCCGGTCACCGGAGGCCACCCCCATGAGGAAGCGTCCGTCACTGAGCCGGTCCAGCCCCGCCGAACGCTTCGCCAGCAGCAGTGGGTGCGCCAGCGGCAGCACGACCGCCGCCGTTCCCAGCGCGATGGTGGACGTATGCGCCGCCAGCCAGGTCAGGTACATGAACGGGTCGTGAATCTGGCCGACGTCACCGAAGGTCTCCACATTCAGCGGGATGTCACGGCACCAGACTGCGGCGAACCCGGCCTTCTCCGCGGCCTGTGTGAGCGTGACCTGCCGTTCCAGGTCCCCGTCCGGCGTGACCGGTGAGTACCCCAGGGTCAGTTCCCCCTCGGCGAAGGTCCGCTGCCACCCCGGCAGGGTGGTCAGCGGGGCGTCCGACACCTGCATGATCTCCGGTAGATCGGCCATAAGTCAGCTCCCCAGCGGGTCGACCGACATCGCCACGGCGAGCATCACCGAGCCCACGGTCACGCAGAACGCCGAGTCGAACCGACGCGAGCGCACCGAGAGGACCCCCAGGATCTCCCCGTCGACGAGCCAACGCAGCAGGCCGAGAAACAGCATCGCCGAGCCGATGGTGACCGTCCCGCGACGCCACCGGTCAGCCACCAGGAAGGCCAGACCGATAATCATGACCAGCACGAAGCCGATCACCAGCACCATCTGCAGCTTCTGGCTGAGCGGCGAGCTCCGCACATAGCGGTCGTGTGGGTTGCGCAGCAGCACGGTCCGCTCCTCGCGGGTCAGCTCGACCAGCTCAGCCGGGTCCGCCCCACCGACGCCTGCCCCACTCACACCTGGTCCACTCCTGCGAGCATCTCCGCACGCTCGACCACGTTGTGGATCAGGAACGCACGGGTCAGCGGGCCCACACCGCCCGGGTTCGGCGAGACGTGACCGGCGACGTCCCACACGTCCGGGGCGACGTCACCGGCGAGCTTGCCGTCGACCCGGGAAACCCCGACATCCAGCACCGCGGCGCCGGGCTTGACCATGTCGGCGGTGAGCATATGCGGCTGACCTGCGGCGGCGATGATGATGTCTGCATCGCGGGTCTCCGCCGCAAGGTCCTTGGTGCCGGTGTGACACAGCACCACAGTGGCGTTCTCGGAGCGTCGGGTGAGCATCAGGCCGATCGGACGTCCCACGGTCACGCCACGGCCGATGACCACGGCCTTCGCCCCGTTGAGTTCCACGTTGTAGTGGCGCAGCAGCGACAGCGCACCGTTGGGGGTGCAGGGCAGCGGCGCGGGCTCCATGAGCACCAGCTTGCCGAGGTTGACCGGGTGCAGACCGTCGGCATCCTTCGCCGGGTCGATGCGCTCGAGCACCGCGTTCTCGTCGAGGTGCTTCGGCAGCGGCAGCTGCACGATGTAGCCGGTGCACTCCGGGTCTGCGTTGAGCTCGTCGATCACCGCGTTGAGCTCCTCCTGGGTGACGTCCGCCGGCAGGTCGCGACGGATGCTGTTCACCCCGATCTGCTCGCAGTCGCGGTGCTTCATCTTCACGTAGGAGTGGGATGCCGGGTCATCACCGACCAGCACGGTCGCCAGCCCGGGGGTCACACCCTTGTCCTTGAGCGCCGCCACGCGGCGGGTGAGATCCTCGACGATCTCGTCGCGGTACAGTTTGCCGTCAAGCTTTGTCGCAGTCACGCCACCCATCCTATCCTCCGGCACATCCCGCATCACACCCCGCGTCACACCCCACCGGGGAACCCTGCCTGCCGCCACGCCTCGTAGGCGGCGACGGCGGCACAGTTCGCCAGGTTCATACTGCGCCGTCCGGGCAGCATGGGGATGCGCACCTGGGCGGTGATCCGTGGGTCTGCCAGTGCCTCGTCCGACAGTCCGGTGGGTTCGGTGCCGAAGAGCAGGACGTCCCCCGGCCGGTAGTCGATGTCGGAGTACCAGGTCTCGGCGGCCGCGGTGAAGGCGAATACGCGCCTGCCGCCTTCCCCGCTTCCGCCACCACAGAGTTCCCCCAGCGCAGCGTCCAGCGACGGGTGCACGTGCACCTCCGCCAGCTCGTGGTAGTCCAGCCCGGCCCGACGCACATGCTTGTCGTCGAAGTTGAAGCCCAACGGCTCGGCGAGGTGCAGGGTCGCCCCGGTACCGGCGCACAACCGGATGGAGTTGCCGGTGTTTCCCGGGATCACCGGCTGGTCGAAGAGGATGTGGCAGGTCGGCTCCTTGTGCTCGTCCTCCACTACCGCTCCCACCAGGTCCGCAGCACGTCGGTGAACCACGCGACGTCCCGCACCCCGGCCATCTCCCGGGCCGAGTGCATCGACAGCAGCGGGATACCGACGTCCACGGTGGGGATCCCCAGCCGCGTCGCGGTGATCGGCCCGATCGTGGAACCGCAGGGCACGTCGTTGTTGCCGGCGAAGACCTGGTCAGGCGCGCCGGCCTCCCGGCACGCCGCCCGCCATGCCGCGGCGGTCGGCGCGTCGGTGGCGTAACGCTGGTTGGCGTTGACCTTCAGCACCGGTCCGCCGTTGATCACCGGACGGTTCGCGGCGTCGTGGCGTCCGGCGAAGTTGGGGTGCACCGAGTGCGCGGCATCGGCGGAGACGCAGGACGACCTGGCGAACATCGCCCGGGTGCCGTCAGCGTCGGCCCCGAGGGCGGCGGCGGTGCGGGTGAGGACGTCCTCCAGGATCGGTCCGGCGGCACCGCTGGTGGTCGAGCTTCCGACCTCCTCATGGTCGAAGGCGGCGAGCACGGGGATGGTGTTCTCGGCCGGCTCGGCGGCGAGGAAGGCCTCGAGCGAGGTGAAGACGCTGGAGAGGTTGTCCATGCGTCCGGCGGCGATGAAGTCGTCCTGCGCACCGAAGATCTCGCCGCGCTGGGTGTCGACGGTAATCAGGTCGTGGGCGAGGATGCTTTCGGCGTGGATCTCTCCCGAGTCTGCACCGTCCGTACCGTCTACAGCGTCCGCGATGACCTCGGCGATGGTGGGGGCGGACTCACCGATGGCGAACACCGGCTGCATGTGGTTCTGCCGGTCGAGTTTCAGCTCGGTGTTGACCGCCCGGTCCAGGTGGATCGCCAGGTGAGGGACACGCAGTACTGGTCCGGTGGCCACGAGTTTCTCGGCAATTCCGTCCCCGGTGTCGACGACGACGCGTCCGGCGAGCCGCAGTTCCCGGTCGAGCCAGGACGCCAGGATCGGCCCACCGTAGATCTCCACCCCGGCCTGCCGCCAACCACCGGGGCCGGTGATGTCCCCGACCGGCTTGAGCTTCAGTCCCGGCGAATCGGTGTGGGAGCCGATGATGCGGAAAGCCGCCGTCGCACCGGAGTCCTGCTCCCGGACACCCTCGGGGATCCGCCAGGCCAGCACCGCCCCGCCGCGCACGATGTAGTGGCCGCCTGGGGAGGCGTCCCATCTGTCGGCCTCGTCCTGACGGTGGAAACCGGCGGCATCCAGTGCGGCAGCCACCGTGGCGGCAGCGTGGTAGCTGGACGGTGAGGCGTCGATGAAGCCGATGAACCGCTGGGCAGTCTCATGGGAACCTGTGTGGGAACCTGTCATGGATATCAAGGGTAGCGGGCCGTCACCAGGCCGTCACAACGATACAGTTTCAGAACGTACATATGTTCGATGATTCCACATTGTGCGCATTTGCCGTCCGATCCATTGGATAGTGTGTACGACATGACCTCACCACCACTTCCACCACCGCCAACTCCCCCACCGGTGTTCCCGCCCCACGGTCGCTCCCCAGGAGAATCCGGTCGGCCCCGGAAAGTCGAGGTCTTCCATATCACCCAACTGGTGACCTGGGAGTCGCCCAGCCCGTACTGGGTCCTGCTTCGCTCAACCACCCCTGCCGCCCGGGCGACGGTGGAGTCCAACAAGGCCTTGATCACCATCGCCGTAGCCTGCACGCCGGAGCCCGGGGATGATGTCGTCGCCCATTTCTCCTCGATCCAGGCGGCTCTCGGGGTAACCAGGGCGCGTGCGGAGATCTACAGCAGCATCGGCCTGCTGTGCCAGCGCATGCCACGACTTGAGCAACACCTGTCATTGGGGATGCTCAGCATCGACCACCTGCGGCAACTCGCCCGCAGTGTCGACGGCCTGCACCCTGACGACACCGAGGCCGCGCAGGACGCACTGATCGAGGTGCTCACCCCTCGCCGGAAGGCGCAGGCGATTCACTCGCCCCGGACCCTGTTCAACCGCGTCCTCAAATCCCTGCACCAGATCGACGCCCTGGCCCGCCCCGTCGACCACACCGAACCACCCGTGGCACCTCTGCGCCCATCCGAGATGTCAGGCAGTGCGGTACTCGCGGACGGCGATGATGCCCCGGACGCGGACGCTGACACGGACGACACAGCGGACACCGATCCCGATCAGCAGGAACCTGCTCCGGTGCTGGACCCCGAACGTCAGGCCGAGCAGGACGCCATCGAGCTCGCCGCCGAGGTAGCAGCAGCCGCACTGGCTGACGAGGCCGGCACCGACGCCGCTGCCGCCGCAGCTGACTCCTACACCCGGCGCGTATCCGTCGACACCTATGATCCGACCTCAACGGTGATCACCGCTACCCTGCCGGCCGCCGAAGCCGCGGAGTTCATCGCGATCCTCGATGCGGTGTGCGCCAGCGCGCGCTGCAGCCGCGCCAAGGCCCTGATGCACCTTGCCCGGGGCACCGCCGATGTCGAGGTCACCCTCAACATCTACCGGGAGATCGACAGCGACATCGCCGCCACGGACTCCGGGCACTGGCTCGACAAGGTCGCCACCGAGACCTTCATGGACCGGGTCACCCACCTGCGGATCCCCGGACATGATGCGACCGAGGCCTACACCCCCACCAGGCAGATCCGCGACTTCGTCACCGCCTGCTACGAGACCTGCACCTTCCCCGGGTGCGAGGTGCCGTCCGCCAAGTGCGACCTCGACCATATCCACCGCTACGACCACCAGGACCCGGCGAAGGGTGGACCCACCGATACCCACAACCTGCACCCGGTCTGCCGACGACACCACCAGATCAAGACCCTCGGCTGGCAGGACGTCACCCGCGCCGTCGACGGGGCGGTGATGTGGAGCAGCATCGACGACGGATACACCTACGTCACCGAGCCGACCGGCCCGCTCGCCGGTTACGCCCGGACGACCTTCGCGGAGCAGGCATCCCGCCGGTACCGGGCGACCCGGGACCACAACATCGGCATCGCCGGACGACACCTCGCCCTCCGCCGCGCTCTACTCGAGGCCCGCACCGCCGCGGCACCCGAAGCGTCCGCACCCACCGCAGCATCCGAACCGAATGACCCAGGGGAGGTCCCGTTCTGATGAACGCGTATAACGGTCACCATGACCACAACACCGTTACCACCCGCGGAGGCATTCACCTCCCCGGCCGATGACCCCGCGCTGCGACTCGCCCGCAACGCCGTCACCGCCGCGGACGTCAACGCCGTAGCCCTGAACCGGGACGCCGTGATCGCCGTGAACCCGACGACCGAGGTCAAGCTCGACTCCCTGGGGGTCAGCGACCAGAAGCAGTCGGGACGCTGCTGGATGTTCGCCGCCTACAACGTCTTCCGCCACCGGATCGCCGACGACCTCGGAATGAAGAGCAGCGACGGGTTCGAGTTCTCGCACACCTACCTGCAGTTCTACGACAAGGTGGAGAAGTCCAACCATGTGCTGCGCTCTCTGGCCGAGCTGTTCGCCGAGGGGGTGACCGACCTGGATGACCGGACGGTCTCCGCCCTGCTCGACCAGGCGGCATCCGACGGCGGCCAGTGGAACTACTTCACCAACCTGGTGGCCAAGTACGGCGTGGTGCCGAAGTACACCATGCCGGAGACCTTCGCATCCGGACGCACCAGCCAGCTCGACGGCCGGCTGCGCACCGTGCTGCGCCGAGGTGCGCTCCGCCTGCGCGAGAACACTGCCGATGCCGGGGCCGATGCTGCAACCGATACCGAGAGCATCATCGCCGAGACGCTCGCCGACGCCCACCGGGTCATCGCCGTGCACCTCGGCCTGCCGCCCACCGAATTCGCCTGGCGCTACCGCGACAAGGACGGGACCTTCCACGACGAAGGCACCCTGACCCCGCAGGAGTTCGCCGCCCGGGTACTCCCCGACAACCTCGACACCTATGTCTCGGTCGTCCACGACCCGCGCCACGAGACCGGACGTGCCTTCCACATCACCCACGAGAACAACATGTGGGGCACGGCCGACTTCAGCTACGTCACCGCAGACATCGACGACCTGCGCACCATCACCCGCACCTCGCTGGACGCCGGGGAGCCGGTGTGGTTCGCCTGCGACGTCAACCGTCAGTTCGTCGCCAAGACCGGGGTCTGGCACTCCGACCTGCTGGAACTCGACGCGCTCTACGGCACCGACTCGGCCACCACCAAGGCCGAGCAGATGGACACCGCCGAATCCCGGCTGACCCACGGCATGGTGTTCACCGGCTACGACACCGGCGGAGACACCGGAACCACCTGGCGCGTCGAGAACTCCTGGGGCACCAAGAGCCACGGCGAGCACTCCGAACTGGCAGGCAAGGGCTACGGCACCATGGCGGACAACTGGTTCGGCGACAACGTCTTCCAGGTTGTCGTCCCCCGCCGACTGCTCGAGGCCCCCGAGCTGACCACCGAGCTCAACACCGACCTCACCGACGCCCTCGCCGCACTCGACGCCGGCGAGTCCACTGCCCATCCGACCTGGGATGCGATGGCCTGATGACTGTGACTACGACCAACACCGTGACTACTGACAACACTGTGACAACTACCGACACCACCCCCGGCGTCGATGCCGGCTATCTCACCGGACTGTCCGACACGCTGCGCACCGACCCGTCCTTCCGCCAGGCCCGTAACGCCGCCACCGCGGCGGACGTAGAGACCGTGACCCTCGACCGGGACGTCCTGAACAGCACCGACACCAGCACCTCCGTCAAGATCGACTCCTGGGCCGTCGCCGACCAGAAGCGCTCCGGGCGCTGCTGGATCTTCGCCGGGCTCAACACCCTGCGCGGATCGGTGATGGACCAGACCGGGATCAAGGACCTGGAGCTCTCCCAGACCTACCTGCACTTCTGGGACAAGCTGGAGAAGGCCAACTTCTTCCTCAACGCCATGGTGGAGCTCGCCGACCGCGACATCTCCGACCGGACCGTCCAGAAGCTGCTCGCCGACCCCATCGAGGACGGCGGACAGTGGACCATGTTCGTCGACCTGGTGGCCAAGTACGGCGCCGTGCCGAAGTACGCGATGCCGGAGACCAGGTCGTCCTCCGACACCCGGGCGATGAACCGTGACCTGGCCACCTCCCTGCGCGCCGGCGCCGCCCGGATCCGCGCCGGTGAAAGTTCGGCCCACCGCGACACCCTCGCCGACGTGCACCGCATCCTCACCGTGCACCTCGGCACCCCGCCGGAGAGCTTCACCTGGCAGTACCGCGACTCCGACGACACCTTCCACCGCGTCGGCACCGTCACCCCGCTCGAGTTCGCCGCCGCGCACCTGCCCGACGATCTCGGCGAGCAGGTGTGCGTGGTCAACGACCCGCGCGAGACCTCCCCCTACGGCGAACTGTTCACCGTGGAGTACCTCGGCAACGTCATCGGTGAGGACGGTGCCGAGCCGGTCACCTACCTCAACGCGCCGATAGACGTCATCAAGGACGCCGTGCTGTCCTCCCTGCAGGACGGCCAGCCGGTGTGGTTCGGCTGTGACACCGCCGCCCAGTCCTACCGCGAGACCGGCGTGTGGGACGCCCACCTGCACGACTACGAGGGCTTCTACGGGGTGGACCTGGAGCTGGACAAGCAGCAGCGGCTTCTCACCGGCGAATCCCAGATGACCCACGCGATGGTGTTCACCGGGGTCGACGTCGACGAGGACGGCCGTCCGGTGAAGTGGCGCGTGGAGAACTCCTGGGGGCCGAAGGCCGCCGACAAGGGGTTCTGGACCATGAACGACAACTGGTTCGACGAGTACGTCTTCGAGATCGCCGTGCACCGTGACCGGCTGCCCGGCACCTACCGGGACGTGCTGACCGCCGCGGACGAGGGACGGGTCACCCCACACGTCCTGCCGGCGTGGGACCCGATGGGGGCGCTGGCCCGCTAGAACCAGCTAGGTCAGCCGGTGGTTCGAGAGGAAGTCCCAGACCTCGGTGGTGGCGTTCAACGAGTAGGACGTCGACTCCGCCGAGCTGGACGCCGCACCGGAGGTCCCGGAGGCGTCACCCGGCCAGCGGTGTCCACCGTCGCCGACCCGCAGGTGCACCACCGAGGTACCGGCGGTGCACATCGGCCACTGCTGACGCTGGACGTCACCTGCCAGGGCCGTGGTCACCGGGGTGGGCTGGCACCCGCTGCGGGCGACGAACTGGTCCACCAGTTCACGGGCGCCCAGGTAGGTACCGCCGTGGCGCTTACCACCGGAGTAGCTGATCGTCTCGTCCTCGGTGCCGTGGATCTCCAGCATCGACGGGGCCCGGTGGGTGTCCTGCACACAGTTGGTCCGGGTGCCCTTGTAGTAGGCACCGGAGACCGCGGAGACCGCGGCGAAGACATCCGGCTTGCGGCAGGCCAGCTTGGCGACCATCCCGCCGCCATTGGACATGCCGGCGGCGTAGATCCGGGAACGGTCCACGTTGTAGGTCGTGTTCAGTGCGGCGAGCATGTCCATGGTGAAGCGGACGTCCTCACCGTCCTTCGTCTTCGAGTAGGGCGCGCCCTCCCAGGATTCGCTCACGCCCTGCATGTAGACCACGATCGCGGGAAGCTTGTCGAAGCCGGTGTACTTGTGCATGCTCTGCGCCGACTCCTTGTAGCCGGGGTAGGCCAGCAGCACCGGGTAGGACTGCTCCTTGGTGTAGCCCTCCGGCAACGACAGGACGCCCTTGCGGTTGCGGTCGCCGGACCGCAGGGTGATCGAAGTGCTCTTCCCCGGGGCCGGGCCGTCGATCTTCGGCCCCTTCCCCAGCTCCGCCTCGACGGCGGTGGGGACGATATTGCCCGCCCCTTCGGACGCTGCGGCGGCGGCCTCCGCGTTCTGCTGCAGCGTCTGCTCGCGGTAGGCCTCCAATGCCTCACTGGTCTCACCGGCTGGCGTGTGGCCGACCCAGACCAGGGCCCCGACCATCAGCGTCGCGACCAGGAAGGTGACTGACCGGCCGGCCCGTCGGGCGGCCGAGGCGCGCGGGAAGGGGCGGGAGAACCAGCGGGAGACACCGGAACCACCGGTCCAGTTCTCGCGGTCCCACCGTTGCCGCTGCTCCTCGGCGGGCACCGGTGCCTCGGCCCACATGGAGCTGTCGGGCCATTCGGTGATCTCGCCTGTATCCCCCTGCGGGCGCGGGGCCGGCACAGGGGTGGTCGACCGATGGGCCGGGCGGTGATCAGGAGTCTCTTGCACCCCACCATTTCTACTTGTCTACGCAGGTGGAATCAATTTTGCCACGCACTTGGCGGCAGGATACCGGGAAATATTCTACTTTCACAACACAACAGTTTTTCGTCGGATACCATACCTCCCATGAAGACGTTCAAGACCCGCATGTCACAGGCTGTGTTGACGTTCACCGCCACCTCTGCCCTCGCCATCACCTCCGCCGGTGTCGCCGTCGCTGACGACACCCCTGACTCTCCCTCTCCCGACGCCTCCGGCAGCGTGCTGTCCGGTGAGTCCGTCCTGCCCGGTATCGACGTCCCGCCGTTCTCCGGCGAGTCGAACGCCGACGGTTCCAACCCCTTCTACGTCCCGCCGGAGACCCTGCCGGAGGGCAAGGGCACGGTGATCCGTAGCCAGGACGCCCCGAACCTGCTGAACCTCGAGTCCAACGGTGGCCCGGGCAGTGCCGAGCGAATCCTCTACACCACCACCAACGAGCACGGCGAGCAGGTCGCCACCAGTGGTGCGGTGCTCAAGCCCACGGGTAAGTGGCAGGGCAAGGGCCCGGCCCCGACCCTGGTCGCCACCCCGGGTACCCGCGGCGCCGGTGACATCTGCGCACCGTCCCGGTCGTCCTACCAGCTCTACGGCTTCGACGACGGCAACGGCGCCATCAACCTCAACTACGAGTACCCCTTCCACGCCGCGGCCAGTGCGCTGGGCATGAACGTGGTCGTCGTCGACCTCATCGGCCTGGGTACCCCGGGCCAGCACACCTACGTCAACCACCTCGAGGAGGGCACCGCCGCCCTCGACGGTGCCCGCGCCGGCCTGTCCCACCTGGGCCTGCCGGAGGACTCCCCGATCGGTTTCTTCGGCTACTCCCAGGGTGGTGGCGCCTCGGCCGCCGCCGCCGAGCAGGCGTCCTCCTACGCCCCGGAGCTCAACGTCAAGGGCACCTTCGCCGGCGCCCCGCCGGCTGACCTGATCGAGGTCGTCGACTACGTGGACGACCACGCCATCACCGGTGTGATCGGCTTCGCCCTCAACGGTGCCCTGGAGCGGCACCCTGACCTGGCAGGGCTCCAGGACGAGTACTTCAACGACAAGGGCAAGCAGTTCATGGCCGACACCAAGGACCGCTGCATCGGCGATGCCGTGGGACGTTGGGCCTTCACCGACACCCGCACCATGACCAAGGACGGCCGGTCCTTCGGCGAGATCGCCCGCTCCGACGAGCGCCTCAGCGAGGTGCTGGACAGCTACAAGCTGGAAAACAGGTACAAGAACCTCAATGCCCCGATGCTGATGGTCAACGGCAAGAACGACGACACCATCCCGTGGCAGCAGGCCCGTGACACCGCCGCCCGCTACTGCGAGGCCGGTGGCACCGTCCAGTTCAACACCGACCCGCTGCCGGAGGTGCTGCCCGGCTTCGTGATCAACCACGCCGTGCCGATGCTCACCCAGGCCGGGCCGGCGATGAACTACCTCGTCGACCGGTTCAACGACAAGCCCGCCCCGAGCAACTGCGGCAAGTTCTAGACGCCTCTCCCCTGCTCCCCAGCAGTAGGCCTCGAGCCCCGCGCACGTTCCTTTCGCCGGAACCGTGCGCGGGGTGTGGTCTTTTCCGATTATTTCAAGGGCAAACACGACAAACCTGCTTGCGGTCGCGACACAGCCGGTACAGTCAGGCATGGGCCGGGGGACAGCACATCATCTACTGCAGCACCACACCCGGTTGAATCATGCAGCCGACCAGGGGGACACTCGTGACCACCACTTTTCCTGTCGAACCAGGACACACCACACATCTCGACGCCTCGACGATGATCGGCGCGGTCGATGCCGCACCGCCCTCGGGGTGGCGCCGAATCGTGCACCGCGCCACCGGAGGACGCGTCAACCCGGGCGAATCCACCGTTCAGGCCGCCGAACGCCAGGTCCGCGAACGTATCGGCGCTCCCTTGCGCGGTGACTACCGGATCGCGGTGCTCAGTCTGAAGGGCGGCGTGGGCAAGACGACCTCCACCGTGGCGCTGGGCGGCATGTTCGCCTCATTGCGCGGCGACCGGGTCATCGCGGTGGACGCCAACCCGGATCTCGGCACGCTGGCCCGTCGAGTGATCGACGACTCAGATGTGGGACTGGGTGCGGACATCCCGACCGTGCGTGACCTGCTGGGTCTTCCGGACGCATCCCGCTACCCACAGGTCCGCTCATGCACCAGCCAGGCGGCCAGCCGTCTGGAGGTCATCGGCTCCGACCGCGACCCGGCGGTGTCGGAGGCCTTCAGTGAGGACGACTACCGGCGCACCGTCGACATCCTGCAGCACCACTACAACATCATCCTCACCGACTGCGGTACCGGCCTGATGCACAGCGCCATGTCCGGAGTACTCGACCTGGCACACATGCTGGTGCTGGTCACCTCACCGGCATTGGACGGGGCCCGCTCGGCCGAGGCGACACTGGACTGGCTGGACCACCACGGCCACGGTGACCTGGTCGCCAATGCAGTAGTCGTGGTCTCCGGTGCGCACCCGGGTCAGGCGGCGGTGGATCCGGAAGTGTTGACCTCGCACTTCTCCGCCAGGACGCGGGCGGTGCGCGGCATCCCCTTCGACCGGCACCTCTCCGAGGGCGGGGTGGTCGACCTGGACCGGCTGCACCCGAAGACGTTCCGGGCCTACCGGGAACTCGCGGCGACGGTGGCGGAGGACTTCGGCAGCTGGCACCGGCACGCCGCAGTGTGAATCTCAGCCGCGGTGTAATTCACCGGAAGTCGCGGGACGCACCCGCCAACGCGGCCTCCGGCTCCAACGGTTCCAGCTGGTCGGCGACGACGGTGACCGCGCCGCTGCCGTTCTGGACGATGCCCCGGACGACCAGCATCCGGGCGGTGGTGGCGACCTTGCGCCGCGCCCTCCACAGCCCCGGGGAGACCAGCACGTTGACCAGGCCCGTCTCGTCCTCCATGCCGAGGAAGGTCACCCCGCCGGCGGTCATCGGACGTTGCCGGTGGGTCACCACGCCGGCGACCCGGATCCGGCGTCCGTCCTCCACCGTCCTCAGGCCGGACGCCGGGACGACCGGGAACGGCCCCGGCACGGCGTCCAATCGCTCGCGCAGCAGACGCACCGGGTGTCCGTCGGAGGTCACCCCTGTGGCACTGATGTCCGCGGCGGCGAGTTCGAAGGAACTCATGCCGGGCAGTGCCGGGGTGGACGGCGAGGAGGTCCCCGGCAGCATCCCGGGGCGTTCGGTCGCCGCGATGCCTGCCGCCCACATGGCCTGGCGTCGGCTCACCCCGAGTGAGTCGCAGGCACCGGCCCGGGCCAACGCCTCCACCTGGGCCACACTCACGCCGGCCTCCCGGGAGAGCTCGGCGATGCTGGTGAAACGGTGCGGGTGATCCGCGCCAATCCGAGCACGTGCGGCAACGAGGTCGGTCGCGGCGTCCTCCCCCAACCCCTTGACCGAGGCGAGACCGAGACGGATCGCACCGTCCTGCACCTCCGCCTCAACGCCGGAGGCGTTGACGTCCACCGGCAGGATCGTCACCCCGTGGCGTCGGGCGTCGGAGACCAAGGACTGCGGTGAGTAGAAGCCCATCGGCTGGGCGCGCAGCAGCGCCACGCAGAATTCCGCCGGGTAGTGGCACTTGAACCAGGCGGAGAAGTACACCAGGGAGGCGAAGGACTGCGCGTGGGACTCCGGGAAGCCGTAGGAGGCGAAGGCCACGACCTTGTCCCACAGCCGCTCGGCCACCTCAGTGGAGATCCCGTGCAGGTCACGGGCACCGTCCAGGAACCTGGTACGCATCCGCTCCATCTTCTCCGGGGAGCGCTTCGAGCCCATCGCCCGGCGCAGCGTGTCCGCCTCACCGGGGGCGAAACCGGCGACGGCGACGGCCATCTGCATCAGCTGCTCCTGGAACAGCGGGATCCCGAGGGTCCGGGACAATACCGGTTCCAGGCAGGGGTGTTCGTAGGTGACCTCCTCCTCGCCGTTGCGTCGGCGGATGTAGGGGTGCACCGAGCCGCCCTGGATCGGGCCAGGGCGGATCAGCGCGACCTCCACCACCAGGTCGTAGAAGGTGCGGGGTTTCAGCCGGGGCAGGGTGGCGAGCTGGGCGCGGGACTCGACCTGGAACACCCCGACGGCGTCGGCGGCGCTCAGCATCTCGTAGACCGCCGGGTCCTCGGCCGGGATCTGCCACAGTTCGGTGCGGGTGCCCGTGGTCTGCTCCACCAGGTCCACACAGTGGTGCAGGGCCTCGAGCATGCCGAGGCCCAGCAGGTCGAACTTCACCAGCCCGACCGCCGCACAGTCGTCCTTGTCCCACTGCACCACCGAGCGGTTCTCCATCCGCGCCCATTCGGTCGGCACCACGTCGGCGATCGCGCGGTCGCAGATGACCATGCCGCCGGAGTGGATGCCGAGGTGGCGGGGTTGTCCCTCGAGCATGGCCGCCAGGGTGACCACCGGTTCCGGCGGGTCCTCGAGCCGGCGGGACCAGGCGTCGACGCGTCCCGGGTCGTGGCCGAGGGCGCGGGCGGCGTCGCGCAGCGCACCTTTGCGCCGGTAGGTGATGACGTTGGCGACCTGTGCGGCATTATCACGTCCATAGCGCTGATAGACGTATTGGATGGCCTCTTCGCGTCGGGTCGACTCGATGTCGAGGTCGATGTCGGGTGGGCCGTCGCGCTCCGGGGAGAGAAAGCGTTCGAACAGGAGGTCGGACGCCACGGCGTCCACGTTGGTGATGCCGAGTGCGTAACAGACCGCGGAGTTCGCCGCCGAGCCGCGGCCCTGGCAGAAGATGGTGCTGCGGCGGCAGAAGTCGACGATGTCGTGGACGATGAGGAAGTAGCCGGGGAAGCCGAGGCCTTCGATGATCTCCAGTTCATGCTCGATGACCTCCCAGGCGCGGGGGTTCTGCGGGCGGGGACCATAGCGCTCCTCGGCACCGCGGCGGGTCAGCTCGCGCAGCCAGGACATCTCGGTGTGGCCGTCCGGCACGTCAGCGTGCGGCAGGTTCGGGGCGACGAGGTTCAGGGTGAAGGCGCACTCAGCGGCGACGGCCACGCTGGTATCGATGGCAGAGCGCAGCCAGTCGCAGTCGCCGGCCAAGGCCACCATCTCGTCGCCGGAGCGTAGCCAGGCCCCGCCGAGCGGGTGGGTGCGAGGGGCGGCGGTGGTGACGTCCTGCCGCTCGTGCAGCGCAGCCTTCGCCGCGGCCAGTCGCGACTGGGTCGGGGTCGCGCAGGTTGCGGCGGTGGTGACGATCTCGGTGAGACCGTGCCGCTGCGCCAGGTCGTGAAGTTTTCCGTTGCGGTCGACATCGGCGGGACTGGCGGTCAGCGAGAGCTCTACCAGGCAGTTCTCGGAGCCGAAGGCTGTGAGGATGTCGGTGACGTGGTTGATGTCGGTGGCGGCGCTGGTGCGGTGGTGGTCGACCAGGACGTACCAGGTACCGGCTGCGGCGTCGGCGATTTCGGCCAGGGGCGGATAGGACGCAGCGTCCTTGGTGTTGTCTTTCATCCGCGCGGCGGTGATGACACGGGAGAGCCGTCGGTAGCCCTCCTGCCCCCGGCACAGGACGGTCAACGGGGGCTGGTCGACACCGTCGACGGAGAGTTCGGCGCCGAAGACGGTGGCGGGAACGGTGGCTGGTGCATGACCGGAATCCGCCTGCGCCTCGGCAGCGGCGGTGGCCAGTCGGGCGGCCCCGTAGAGGCCGTCCCGGTCGAGCACGGCGATGGCGCCCAAGCCCAGATCGGACGCCGCGGCGACGTACTCCTCCGGCTCGCTGGCGCCGCGCAGGAAGTTGTAGGAACCCGCGGCGTGGAGCTCGGCGAAGGGGACGGTGGGGGCCGGCGCGTCCGGAACTGCCGGTGCGTCCGACCCGTCCGGCGCGTCCTGCCACCTGGTCTCGCGACCACCCTCGCCGACGCCGACGGCGTGCAGGGTGCCGGTGTCGACCCCGGAGAGGATACGCTCCAGGCGCGACCAGCTGAGCGCACCACCGTTAGAGAACATGTGTTCGATACTAGCGCGGACATCCAGGCCGGTAAACCACGGACCCCTCACCCCGCCAACTAGACAGAGCGGTCCATTCTGCGGTATTCCTACTACCATTACCCCGAAACCCGGGGAGTAGAGACAACCGGACCCATCACGACCCTTGACGTCCTCAGGAGGACACCATGACCAAGCACCTCTTCAGCAAGGTTGCCCGCCGCGCCACCGCCGGCGTCGTCGCCGTCGCCACCGCCGCCAGCCTCGCCGCCTGCGCGGACGACGACAACGACAGCGAGGGCGACGGCCCCATCCGCATCGGCTCGACCGAGGCCGACAAGAGCCAGTGGCAGGCCTTCGCCGAGGTCGCCGAGGAGGAGGGCATCGACATCGACGTCGTCTCCTTCACCGACTACGTGCAGCCCAACCGGGCCCTCGACGCCGGCGAACTGGACGTCAACCAGTTCCAGCACATCCAGTTCCTCGCCGAAGAGAACGTCAACGCCGGTTACGGACTGGTCCCCTTCGGCTCCTCGCAGACCTTCCCGATGGGCGTCTACTCCAAGGATGCCGAGTCGGTCGAGGACATCGCCGAGGTCGGTGAGGTCGTCATCCCCAACGACACCACCAACCAGGGCCGCGCCATCAAGGTGCTCGCCGCCGCCGGCCTGGTCACCCTGCGTCAGGACGACCTGCTGACCCCGACCCCCGCCGACATCGACCAGGACGCCTCCGACGTCGAGGTCATCGCGGTCGAGGCGCCGCAGACCGCCATCGCCTACAACGACGGTCAGGTCGCCGTGATCAACAACAACTTCCTCGAGTCCGCCGGCGTGAACGCCAACGACGCCGTCTACAAGGACAACCCGGACGACGAGTCCTCCCTCCCCTACATCAACGTGTGGGTGACCACCGAGGAGAACAAGGACAACGAGGACTTCCAGAAGCTGGTCGAGCTCTGGCACACCGACAAGGTCCAGGAGGCCGTCGCCAATGACACCTCCGGCACCGCGGTGAAGGCCGAGTTCTCCGCCGACGAGCTCGAGGAGATCCTCGCCGACACCGAACAGAAGATCCGCGAGCAGGATTCCCCGGACGACTCGGATGAGTAACGGCACCGAAGTCGAGTTCCGGAACGTCGGAAAGATCTTCAGCCAGGGCAAGAGCCAGGTCACCGCCCTCGACGATGTCTCCATCACCATCCCGTCCGGCTCCATCGTCGGCATCATCGGCTACTCCGGTGCCGGTAAGTCGACCCTGGTCCGGCAGATCAACGGCCTGGACACCCCGACCAGCGGGCAGATCCTGCTCGACGGCCGGGACATCGTCCCGCTGCCCGAGCGGCAGCTGCGCAGCATCCGTCGCAACATCGGCATGATCTTCCAGCAGTTCAACCTGCTGACCTCCCGCACCGTCGCCGGCAACATCGCCTACCCGCTGAAGCTCCAGGGCATGCCCAAGACCGAGCGCGAGGCCCGGGTCAAAGAGCTTCTCGAGTTCGTCGGGCTGTCCGACAAGGGACGTTCCTACCCCGAGCAGCTCTCCGGTGGGCAGAAACAGCGCGTGGGCATCGCCCGGGCACTGGCCGCCAACCCCTCACTGCTGCTGGCCGACGAGGCGACCTCCGCACTGGACCCCACCACCACCCGTGAGGTGCTGGAGCTGCTGCGCAAGGTCAACGAGGAGTTCGGCATCACCATCGTGGTGATCACCCACGAGATGGAGGTCGTGCGCACCATCGCCGACGCCGTCGTCGTCATGGAGAACGGCAAGGTCGTCGAACAGGGCAGCGTCTACGAGGTCTTCTCGACCCCGAAGACGGACACCGCGGCGAACTTCGTCGCCACCTCCCTGCGCAACACTCCCGACCTGGTCGAGGCCGAGGCACTGCACAGCCAGGAAGGACGCCTCTTCACCGTCACCATGAAGGAGGGCGCGGGCTTCTTCCACGCCATCTCCGAGGTGGAGCGGGCCGGGGTCAGTGTGAACATCGTCCACGGTGGTGTGACCACGCTGCAGTCCCACTCCTTCGGCCGACTCACCGTGCGGATGACCGCCACGGATGCCGCCGGTGAGGACGCCGTGGAGAACTTCTACCAGTCCCTGTCCGCCACGACCGAGATCGAGGAGATCCGATGAGTGCCACAACCACGGCAACCGATACCCTTCTCCTCGCCAAGGACACCAACTGGGAGTTCCTGAGCCCGATCTACCAGGACGCCATCGGCCAGACGCTGTACATGGCGATCTGGGGTCTGGCTCTCGGCTGGCTGGTGGGTCTGGTGCTCGGCGTCCTGCTGTACACCACCCGCGGTGGCGGCGTGCTCGCCAACCGTCCGGTGTTCTGGGTCATCAACCTGCTGGTGAACATCGTCCGACCGATCCCGTTCATCATCCTGCTCACGGCCCTGGGACCGCTGACCAAGATCGTGACCGGGTCGATCCTGGGCATCAACGCCGCGACGTTCGCGATCATCATCGCCGCGTCCTTCGGTGCCGCGCGCATCGTGGAGCAGAACCTGGTGGCCATCGACCCCGGTGTCATCGAGGCGGCACGCTCCATGGGCGCCTCCCCGCTACGGATCATCTTCACGGTGATCATTCCGGAGGCCCTCGGCCCGCTGATCCTGGGTGCGACGTTCATGTTCATCGCCATCATCGACATGTCCGCCATGGCCGGCTACATCGGCGCCGGCGGTCTGGGTGACTTCGCGATCCAGTACGGCTACCGCGCCTACGACAACAACGTCATCTACGTCGCCCTGGTCACGATCATCATCATCGTCCAGGCAGCGCAGCTGTTCGGTAACTGGCTGGCGAAGAAGGTCATGCGCCGCTGACGCATCCCGCGTGCCACCTACTTCCGGCAGGCAACCCCGTCAGGTCGTTCCCACCGACCTGGCGGGGTTTCCTGCATTCGGTGGCAAAAGTGGTGGGCCCCCGTACGGTCGGTGGGCGGACACACTCTCAATCGTTTCAGGAGAAAACCATCATGTCCCGCACCACCCGACGGCTCGGTGTCGGCCTCGCTGCCGCCGCCCTCACCGCCGGTCTCGCCGCCGCACCGGCTACCGGCCAGGAACTCCCCGAGAACTCCAGCGGCATCTCCGCCCCCAACGGATGGACACCCGAAGGGTCTCCCGCAGCCTGGTAACAATACGCTAACGATCTTCCAGACAGTGGTGCCTACAGCACCGCTGCGGGGTATTCTTTTGCTCCGTGAGAACTCCCCTGAACACCCGCCGAACCACGACATCGAGCATCGTCGCCAGCGTCGTGGCGGGCGGGTGTCTCTGTGCCGCACTGGTCGCCTGTGGTGATGCCGGGGACGGTGAGGGCGGCCCGGAACTCGTGTCCGGACGCATCGGTTCCGAGGTGCAGTCCACCGCAACGGGGGACGCACCGGGCGCCGAACTCTCCCGCCCCGCACCCCGGTCCTCCGACGAATCCGACCCCTTGACCGGCACCCAGCCGAAGGACGTCCTGCCGTCCGAGGGCGCCGAGCTGTCCATCACCGAGGTGCGCGCCGGCACCCACGACGATTTCGACCGGATCGTCGTCGAGCTCGATGGCTCCGGCTCCCCCGGCTGGAAGGTGGCCCCGGACGAGTCGGACGGCGGCCTGGAAATCACGGTGCGCGGGCTGAAACCGTCCGGATCCCCGGAGGAGTCACCCCGGGTCAGCAATGCCGCGAACACGGAGGTCACCTCCGTGGACGTCGACGGGGCCAACAACGGTTCCCGGCGGATCATGGTCGGGGTGAAGGACGCCTCCGCCGATTACTCGGTGAGCCTGCTGTCCTCACCGTCGCGTCTGGTGGTCGACATCATTCACTCGTGACCGGGGCTGACCGGGCTGACAGGACGGACACCGCCGGCGACCCAACTGGTGCCGGTCTTCTGCTTGTCCCCGCAGGATGACACGACCGGGTGCCCGGTGGAGCGTTCCAGGGTGACGGTCCAGGACCGGTCACCGTCGCTGACCAGGAACGTCGGATTCATGCGCTGACGTTTGTCGTGCTTGTGGTCGCCGTGCTTGTGCTTGTGCTTGTCGCGGCGTTCGTTGTACTTGCTGTACTTGCCGTACACGCCGCGTTCGGACGCCGCCTGTTTCACCGCCTGCTGGTACTCGTGGACCGGCTGGAAGTGTCCCTGGCGTTTCAGCTCCTTGAGTTCCTCGTAGCGTCCGGTGATCTTCATCTCCATGCGCTGGGTGATCAGTTCCCCGGCGCGGCGGCGCAGATCGGCGTCGACGGAGGCGGCAACGGCGGCGTAGTCGGCTGCCGCTGCGGCGGGGTCCGGGGCGGGCGCCGCTTCCGGGGTGTCCTCGGCTGCTGCAGGTGCAGGTGCACTGTCGGCCCGACGCACCGTCAACTCGGACATCGCCACGGTCTCCCCTGCCCCGGCCAGGTAGTCGGCGACGGCCAGTTCAGCGATCTGCTCCTGGGCGCCGAGGGCGCCGCGACCCCGGTTGCCGGTGACGTGCAGTCGTCCGGCGGCGGCGTCCTGCAGCATGGCACCGGTCTGGACGGCGGACAGGGTGCCGAAGGAGTAGTTCCACGGCAGCAGGATCATCGACGGGGCGAAGCGGTGGCCCTTGGTGTGCGAGGACTCCCACACCATGCCCGGGTACGTCGCCGCCAGTTCGGCAGCGAGGGGACGCCCCTTGACCGCGCAGCACAGGTCGCGCTTGCCATGGGTGCAGACCAGCAGCAGGGGGTCGGTGACCGGTTCGGCACCGGGGGTGTGGCCCGGTGTGGACAGGTCGACGTCGGTCAGCGCTTCGGCCCCTGCGATCTCCATGCGCTCCAGCGTCGCCGGGGTACCGGGGTTGTCCGGATCACCGGGACGGGCGATGAACAGGGTGGCGGTGTCGCGGGCGACCTGTCCTTCCCTACCGGGTCGGCGGATGAACTGCAGCTGGGCGCGGTTCTTCTTCAGCCAGCGGCTGATCGTGCCGGTGAGTTCCTTGCCCAGGGCCTCGCCGTCGAGGATGTCTCTCCCCCACCCGCCGGGGTTTTCCAGCGCCAGGGTGAGCCCGCCGGTCTTCGCGGTACCGGGCAGTGGTTCGCTGGTGAGGTCGGAGCACATTCCCGACCGGGGGTTCCTGGTGGTGGGCATGGTCCCATTCTAGTTCGTGGGTGTCCCTGAACCGAAGCTCCGGTACTTGGACCTCAGCAGATCGCATCAAGGTCCACGGCGTCCGCCATGGCGGCGTATCCCGCGTCATTCGGATGGAGGTGGTCACCAGGATCGAAAGGCGGGTTGACGATCTCCGGGTTCCCGGGACCACGGATGACCTCGTCGAAGTCGATCACGTCATCGTAGGTCCCGGACGTACGGATCCACTCGTTGAGCGCCTGTCGGGTCCTCTCACCATTCTCGGTGAAGTAACTGGCGCCGCGGTACGGGGTGAGCGTCGCTCCGACGATGCGGAGCCCGTGGTCGCGGGCCCGGTCGACGAGCTGCTGATGGAGTGCGATCAATTCGACAACGGACACCTCACTCTGGGTCCGCCCGATGTCGTTGATCCCCTCGAGCAGCACCACGGTGCCCACACCCTGCCGGGCGAGGACGTCCCTGTCGAAGCGTGTCATCGCGGAGACACCGTGGGTACCAGCGTCCTCAAGAAGTCTGTTTCCGCTGATACCGGAGTTCAGCACCCCGCACTGCAGCTCGGCCGGACGTTGCAGGAGACGGTCGGCGACCTGATCCGGGTACCGCAGGTTGGCGTCCACCGTGGAGGAGTGACCGTCGGTGATGGAATCGCCGAAGAACACGGTCGAGCTCTTGGCGGTGGATGTCACGTCGACCCCACCGAGGAAATAGCGCGCCTCATCAAGAGGGGCGAAGGCACTCTCGTCCCCGACCGTCTGGTTGCCGTCCGCACGGTAGGACGTGGCCATCCCCAACGGGTGCGTTGTCGCGGGCCCGGTGGGGCCTGGCAGGTAGATGCGCACGTCGAGGTCGGAGTTCGCTTCAACCTGGATGGGTACCACGTCCGAGATCCACTCGGCACCGGCGGGAATGGTGACCTGCTCTGAGCCATGGAAGGTCACCGGCGTACCTCCTGCGACGGTGACGGCCCCCACGTCCAGCGGCCCGGTGCCGTAGGTGTTTGCCAGACGCACGCGGAGGGACTTCCCACCGATCGACAGGTGCACGGACTGGAGCAGTGTGGTGTCGACGAATCCGTCGCCGGAGACCGTGCCTGCCCCACCGGGAAGTGCCATTGAGGCATTCCAGCTTCCCAACCATCGGCCGTCATCATGCTCCGGTGTGATGATCGAGCTTTCTGGAAATGACGAGGATGCTGCTGAGGACAGGTCGGCTGATGAACC
>NZ_JBQQOC010000016.1:0-73654 GCF_052264515.1 Candidatus Corynebacterium faecigallinarum | reverse complement strand
GGTGACCTGCTACGCAGTGCGGAACCCGGACACACATTCTGACCATTAACCCCGTGGGCAGGTCCATGAGCAGCTGAAGGTGTAGGTGTACGTGCTGGATGGCAGGTCACCGCCGAGGTGCTTATACTTACACCGAAATTCTCCAGTTGTTAATTGCTGTCCCCACCTCTCAAAGGAGACACCGTGCGATCCTCTCTCCGTCCCACCCTCCGCGCCGCGGTCCGCTCTGCGCTGGCGGCGGGATTGCTCACCGTCACCGCCGCCACTGTCGCTCTCGCTGCACCGACGGCGTCCGCCCTGGGATTCTCAAACGGCACCGTCGCCACCCCGAACATCCCGCGGTGTGAGCCGGACATCGTCGTGCTGGTCCCCGGCGGAGGCAACACTGTGCCCGGCCTGCCCGACAACTTCCCGGTCGGCGCGTACATCTCCGACTTGGGCGCGATGGTGGAGAAGCCGGGACGATCGACCTCCCGCACGGTGTCCTACAATGCCGCCCCGTTCGTCGCCACCGCCTACACCGAGTCCCGGTCCGACGGGATCGCCAAGACCCGGAAGCTAGTGGCCAAGACCGCAGCCCAGTGCCCGTCATCAACGATCAGCCTGGCCGGCTACTCCCTCGGCGCTGACATCGCCTCGCGGGTCACTGCCGACATCGCCCATGGTCGCGGTCCGGTGGACGCAGACCGCTTCGGCTCCACCGCGCTGCTGTCGAACCCCTCCCGCAGCCCGGAGACCGTCGTAGCCGGTAGTGCGACCCGTGGCGAGGGTGTCTTCGGTGCGCTGCCCGGCGGCTACGGCAAGCTCACCGGCCGGGTGATGGACGTGTGCAACCAGCGTGACTACATCTGCAACTCGACCGGACGCACCGACAACACCCGCGGCCATGCCGAGGCGTTCACCGAGGTGGCGGTGGTGAACCGTGACGTGGCGACCGTCGCGGCGATGGAGCCGGGGGAGGCCGCCCGCCTGGCGGCGGAGGTGCCGTTCGACCTGGTGCCCGGGCAGGCGGCCCACGCCACAAGTTACGGCGGGTCCGGGGGAGCGAACCCGGCCTTCGGTTTCCTGCGCAAGCACTTCTGACCCGCATTGCGCCAGCGGTGGGCACGCCGGTGCCGGCGTGCCCAGCGTCCTGCCGGGCGCAGCGTCCTATTCGCCCTGCACCGCTTCGTCGCGTAGGACGTTCTTGCGCACCTTGCCGGTGGAGGTCCGCGGCAGCTCCTCGATGATGCGGTAGTCACGCGGCACCTTGTATCCGGCGATTAACGCCCGGCAGTGGTCCACCACCGACCCTTCGACCTCGGCGGTCGCGTCGGTCTCCGGTGTGAGCACCACATAGGCGCGTAGCTTCTCGCCCCACTTCTCGTCCGGCACCCCGATGACCGCAACGTCCGCGATCGCCGGGTGGCTGATGATCGCCTGTTCCACCTCGATGGTGGAGATGTTCTCCCCGCCGGAGATGACCACGTCCTTCGCCCGGTCGAGGATCTGGATATAGCCGTCGGGGTGTTGGACGGCCAGGTCACCGGAGTGGAACCAGCCGCCGATGAACGCCTCGGCGGTGGCGTCCGGATTGTGGAAGTACTCCTTCATCACCAGGTTGCCGCGCATCACGACCTCGCCCATCGTCTCGCCGTCGGCGGGGACGTCCACCAGCACGGTGTCCGGGTCGGCGTGCCGGTCGACCTGCTCAACGACCCTGACCTCCTCGCTGGTGACGATGGCGAGTCCCTGCCGGGCCTTCAGCGTGGCGCGGTCCTCGACGGACAGGGCTGCCCAGTCGGGCTGGGCGGCGCAGGAGACGATCGGCCCGTACGTCTCGGTCAGTCCGTAGACGTGGACGATGTCGAGCCCCAGGTTCTCGCAGGCGGCGATGGTTGTCGGGGCGGGTGGGGCACCGGCGGTGGCGATGGAGATTCCGGTGACCTGGTGGGCCTCCTCGGCGCCGACGATGGTGTTGAGCACGGCCGGGGCACCGCACAAAAAGCTGACGGACTCCTCGTCGATCAGCCGCCAGATCTCCGGGCCGCGCACCGCACGCAGTGCGATCTGGGTGGAGGAGGTCGCCATGGACGCCCACCCGGAGCACCAGCCGGAGCAGTGGAACATCGGCAGCGTCCACAGGTACACGGTGTCCAGGGTGAAGCTGTAGGTCACCGACAGGCCGAGTGCGGCGAGGTACGCCCCACGGTGGGTGTAGACCACGCCCTTGGGGCGTCCGGTGGTGCCGGAGGTGTAGTTGATGGCGATCGCGGCGTTCTCGTCGGCGACGGTGAAGGGGAAGGACGCATCGGGGTCTTTGTCATCACCGTCGCCGTCACGCCATTCGCCGCCGGCGAGGTAGGCGTCCATGGTGGTGACCGTGCCGCTGTCGGGGTGTTTCGGCTGCGGCTGGGTGCCGTCGCCGTTCGGGATCAGGACGTAGGTCTCGACCAGGTCGGCGCTGTCGAGGGTCCGTCGGGACGCCAGGATGAGGTCCTGTTCGCCGAACAGGGTCCGGATGCCGGCGTGGTCACAGATGTAGCGGACCTCGGCGGGTGCCAGTCGGGTGTTGATCGCCACCAGGACTCCACCGGCCAGTGGGACGGCGAACTGGGCCAGCAGTGCCTCGTAGCTGTTGGACGCCAGCATGCCGACCCGCTCGCCGTCCCGCAGACCGTTGCGTCGTAGGGCGCGGGCGAGGGTCACGGCGTCCTGCCGGAACGCTGCGAAGGTGATGCGGCGGGGGCCGTCGATGCAGGCGATGCGTTCGGGGTGGACGGTGGCGCTGCGTTCGAGGAAGCGCAGCGGGGTGAGGGCGGCATTCAGACCGGCGGTGGAGGTGGTCATGACAGTGGGCGGATCCTTTGGGGGGTGGGGAGCAGTTGTCCGTCGACTATAGGTGTGAGTGCCGTCACGTGCACCGGGACGATGATGATCCGGCGCCAGGTTTACCCCCGGGGACGGGGCACACCGGGGACTTTTCCCCACGGAAATGAGGTGGGTTCGCCGGAACACATACACTTGGGCGAACACCCGTTCCTACCTAGGAGGCTTTCCGTCATGAAGACGACCACCACCCGTCGCCGCGCCGCGGCCGTTGTTGCAGGCCTGTCGATGATCGGCGCCCTCGCCGCCTGCTCCGACGATGATGACGGCGGTGTCACCACCACGGTGACCAAGACCGTCACCGAGGGTGCCGAGGCAGCGGACGACGGTGCGTCCGACGAAGCCTCCGCACCGACCGAGGACTCCGGCGCGACGAATGGTGCCGACGGGGACGGCAGCATCGCCAGCGTGGTCTTCGACGGCGACGACGTCACCGACCGCTTCACCACGGTGCAGTGCCGGGCCGACAACGACAGTGACGACAACGACAATGAGTTCGAGATCGACCTGCGCGGCGAGAATCGTGGCGACAAGGTCGAGATCGACCTCGACCTCACCAACGACCCCTTCGTCGAGGGCCTGAGCATCGACCTGGACGGCGTAGAATGGGAGAGCGAGGACCACCACGAGCGGGAGGCCACCGTCGATGTCGATGGTGACACCTACACCGTCAGCGGTGAGGTCGAGATCGACGACGACCACGCCGATGCCGGTCAGACCGCCACTCTCGAGGTTGAGGTCAGCTGCGCCTGAGCTGACTGAACCGACAGCAACACACGACCCCCGCGCCCGGGATGGGCGGCGGGGGTCGTGGTGTTCTCCGGGAGGCGTCAGCCCGGGCAGCGTCAGGCGTTCACGCCGCCGGGGCCGGAGGATCCGGACGAGCCGGTGGATCCGTCGGAGTCTCCATGGATGTCATCGGCGTACGTGCCGTACATTCTCCAGGGGCTCTTCTGCTCGATGAGGAACTTCTCGACGTCCTTCGCGCTTGCCCGCAGATCCGGGTCGAAGTCCAGGTAGGCCTTGGTCTCCCGTGCGATCATGCCGGAGAGCAGCAGCAGGCCGATGAGGTTGGGCAGGGCCATCAGGCCGTTGGCCAGATCCGAGAAGGTCCATGCCACGCTGAGCTCCATGGTGGCACCGACGGCGACCACACAGGTGAAGATGATGCGGTAGGGGATCGTCGCCCAGTCGCCGAAGACGCGCTGGGCATTGCGCTCGCCGTAGTAGGACCAGGCGAGGAGGGTGGAGAAGGCGAAGAAGACGATGGAGATGGTCACGATGTGGCCACCCCAGTGACCCGGCAGTGCTTCAGAGAAAGCGTCGCTGGTCATGGTGCCGGCGCGGTCCTCGCCCTGGTCCCACACTCCGCTGGTGATGATCACGAGGCCGGTGAAGGACACGACGATGATGGTGTCGATGAAGGTCTGGGTCATGGAGACCAGGCCCTGGCGCACCGGGTGTGTGGTCTTCGCGGCAGCGGCTGCGATGGCGGCCGAGCCCATGCCGGACTCGTTGGAGAAGATACCTCGGGCCATACCCATCTGCAGGGCCAGCATGATGCCCGACCCGACGAAGCCACCGGTGGCTGCGGTGCCGGTGAAGGCGTCGGTGAAGATCAGGCCGAATGCCTCCGGGATGGTGCTGGCGTTGATGGTCAGGACGACAAGCCCACCGATGACGTAGATCGCGATCATCATCGGGACGAATCCGGAGGTCACCTGTCCGATCGCCTTGATGCCGCCGAGCAACACAGCGCCGACGAGGATGAACAGGACCGCGCCGGTGACCCTCGGGTCGATGTTGAAGGTGTTCTCGAGGTTCTCGGAGACGGCGTTGGCCTGGGTCATGTTGCCGATGCCGAAGGACGCGATGATGGCGGCGATGGCGAAGAACCATGCCAGGAACTTGCCGACGGGACCCTTGATGCCACGTTCGAGGTAGCGCTGCGGTCCACCGGACATATGGCCCTTGCCGTCGGTGACGCGGTAGCGGACACCGAGGAATGCTTCGGCGTACTTCGAGGCCATGCCCAGTAGCCCGGTGACCCACATCCAGAACAGTGCGCCGGGGCCACCGATGGAGATCGCGGTGGCGACACCGACGATGTTGCCCACGCCGACGGTGGCGGCGAGCGCGGTGGTCAGCGCCTGGTACTGCGAGATGTCGCCCTCGCCGCCATCGTCTGAGCGGTCTAAGAGTCCGAGTCGCATCGCCGGAATCAGCTTGCGGAAATGGACGCCACGAAGACGGATCGTCAGGACCAGACCGGTGGCGAAGAGGAGGGGGATGAGGAGCCAGGGGCCCCACACGAAGGAAGCGGCTTCATCGAGGCCGTCCTCGAAGCTCGATGCGAGCACAAGTTCTGTCGTCTGCATGGGGGAAACAATATTCCTCCCGGGGGCGGGGCGGAAGCGGAACCTCCCATTTTCTCGTGACAATCTTGTGAACTTCCTGGAAGCCCGTGACAACGGGGTCAGTCTGTGGGTGTGCTGTGAAACTCGGGTGAGGGTATAGCAGTTCACTGGGAATGCTGGTCAAGTGTCGGTACCACGGTGGAGTCGGCCGTGGTCCAACCGCTAGGGTGTAGGAGGATTCCGCGCCCGGCCCGCTAGGTGCCGTGCGCGGTATGAAGACTGAGATCATGTAGAGACCGTCAAAAGACCGTCAAAGAACCGCTGAAAGGTTGGAGCTTCGTGAGCCAGAAGATCAAGGCGCCGAACGACAAGAACCGGAGTTTCCTCTGGGGGATCGTGGCGCTCATCGTCATCTGTGCGGTGGTCATCGCGGTGATGGTCATCAACGGGCGGAACAGTAACAATGAGGACCTGACCGCCGCTGACGTGTCCTTCTCAGTGTCGCTGGAGGACGGCGCCGTGCAGCTACGTGGTGAGGACGCCGCGGATGACGCGGTCTCTGCCGAGGTCTTCGAGGATTACGCCTGCTCGTACTGCGCCCAGCTGGCTGAGGCCGACAGTGAGTCCATCCAGGATGCCGTCGAGAACGGTGAGATGAACGTGGACCTGCGCACCGTGAGCTTCGTGGACCAGGGCGGAGCCTCCACCCGCGGTGGCGCCGTGGCCCTGGCGATCGCCGACACCGGTGACGCCGGCGCATTCTGGGCCTTCCACGAGAAGGGCTTCGGCGACCAGACGACGGTCGCCCGCACCTGGGAATGGGACGACTACGCTGATGCTGCAGAGCAGCTCGGCATGGACGCTGAGCTCGTGGACTCCATCCGTGACGGCTCGGTCGAGGAGACCTACGGCTCCATGCTCGAGGCCAACGGTGAGAACCTCAACGAGCGCATGCCGGAAGGCGCGGCCACCCCGGCCCTGTTCGTTGAAGGAAACCAGGTCGAGCTCCAGCAGGGTGAAGACGGCGGATTGAGGGACTGGGTGCCGGACGTGCTGGCAGCCCGCGCTGACGCCGCAGATTCGGACGCTGATGCTACCGAGGGTGCAGACGCCACCGAGGACACCGACGCTGATGATGCTGACGCGGACTCCGGGGAGTAACTCCCGACGCTGAGGTAGGTACCGCAGCTTTCACGGCACCGGGAACCATCACTGATGGTTCCCGGTGCCGTGTTTCTACGTCCGGTCCGCTGTCTGGTCCCTGGCTTTCCCGAGAAGTCCGCCGACCAGGTCATCGATGATGTCGTCGGTGGGGGTGTCCGGCATCAGGGGACCGGTGAGTCGGTCGAGGACGAGTCCCTCGATCGCGTAGTGGAACAGGGCGATCTCGCGGGGGCCGCCGGGAAGTCCCGCATCGGTGTTGAACTGGACGTCCCCGGCGAAGCCTTCCCTACGCCACCGGTCGAGGACGCCGGCGACCTCGGGGCGCCGCATGGCCTCCAGCCGGAGCTCGAACAGGGCGATCGTGGCGTCCCGGTCGGTGGTGAGCCGACGGGCGATGTCGCGCATGTAGTCGGCGAACAGGTCAGGGCCGGGAGGCTGACTGCTGCGGCGGGACAGGTCCTCCGGTGCCGGCGCCAGGCGTTCCCCGATCCGGTCGACCAGGGCGCTGATCAGAGCGTCCCGCGTCCTGAAGTAGTTCGTCGCCGTCCCGGTCGGGACGCCCGCCTTGCGGTCCACGGCGCGGTGGGTGAGGCCGCGCGCGCCTTCGCCCGCGAGGATCGACAGGCCGGCGTCGGCCAGGGTCCGGCGTCGTTCGATATTGCGTGCCATGGACACACTCTAGCGACAACCACGACAGGTGGTGTAGTTTCGGAGATGAACCAACCACTACATCTGATGTGATTCAGATGGGGGAACGGAGGCCACCATGCGTGAGCTCGTGTACTACGTCGCCGTCAGTCTCGACGGATTCATCGCCGGACCGGACGGCCAGTTCGACGCTTTCCCGATGGGAGATCAGGACGAGATGTTCCAGTGGGTCGCTGGGCGATACCCGGACACCATCCCCACCGACATGGCGGGGATCCTGGAGCCGATGGGTATCGGTCAGGACGAGGGCCCGTTCAGTACCGTCCTGATGGGCTGGAACACCTACCGCGTCGACGGGGAGGACAGTATGCCCAGCCCTTACCGGCATCTGGAGCAGATCGTGTTCTCCCGCTCCCGCAGTGCGGCCGAGGAGAACCTCTGCACCACCTCCGAGGACCCGGTCGCGTTCGTCCGGGAGCTCAAGGAACAGGACGGCGGCGACATCTGGTTGTGTGGGGGAGGGGAGCTGGCCGGCGCCCCGGTCGGGGAGATCGACCGGCTCGTCCTGAAGCGGAACCCGGTGCTGTTCGGCGAGGGGGTCCCGCTGTTCGGACGCCACGGTTACGCGCCGCGCAGCTTCCGTCTGGTGGAGGCTCATCCGGTCGCCACCGGGGTCGTCATCGAGGAGTACGTCCGGGCTGGCGACTGACGGCTCACGACTGACGACTGATGGCTGAGGGTTGACGGTTGATGGCAGGCTGAGTGGGAACGCAAAGCTCGCCGGTTCAGCGGTCGGTCGATCACACCATGTATCTGTCCCAGAAGCTCGCCGCCGGTTCAGTCTGCTCGACCACGTCGACACAGAGGCCCGAGGGGTCGCGGAACCCGAAGTGCCGCTGGCCGCGGGGCGAATGAGACAGGCTGAAGCGGGGCATCCGCTGGATGCTTCGAAGACCACGGAGTAGACAGGCTCGATTCCGCCATCACCCAGCTCAACTCGTGGCCGGTGGTGGAACGACGAAACCCGCCGGTCGATGGTGACCGGCGGGTTTCCGCTTATGGTGGAGCTAAGGGGACTCGAACCCCTGACCCCCACACTGCCAGTGTGGTGCGCTACCAGCTGCGCCATAGCCCCGCACGCGATGCTGTTCCGGAGCCCCGGACACAGTGTTGCGAACGAGGGACAGATTACAACGCAGTCGGACGAAGCTCCAAATGGGCAGGACGCTCCGACGGTCCCCGCAGGGGAGGGGCGCAGTCCGGCGGCCGTGGCATTCTGACTCCTGCTCTCGGTTGGTGCAGGCCATGGAAAAACAACCGAGAGCAGGAGTCACGGGATACATGGAGATGTGGTGTCCCGGGATCGACAGGATACGACAATGCGCCGTACAGCCGGAGTCTGGCCGCAATGCTAAAGACCCCGGTCGGCATTTCGGCCGACCGGGGTCTTTCCTTGTGGTGGAGCTAAGGGGACTCGAACCCCTGACCCCCACACTGCCAGTGTGGTGCGCTACCAGCTGCGCCATAGCCCCGCACGCTTCTCGGCAGTGACTGCCGTGTTGCGAACGAGGTTTAAGCTACCCCATTCCCGGCGGACCGCACAAACAGGCTGGTGGTGGCGGGGAAGTTCATGGGGGAGCTGGTGTGGGGAGGTGGTGCTGTGAGGTGGGTCAGAGGCCGTTGTGATGCTGTCGTGAATCGCGGGAAGGTTATGGACGCATCAACAACCCTGTGGTTGTCTGGTGGCGCTTCCGCAGGATATGCCGCAAGGCAACCTGCGACACCCCTCAACGCTGGCCAAAGGAACATCATGCCAACACATCGCCGATACGTCCGTCCCCGCACCGAAGACGGAGAGCGCCTCCGCACCCTCCCGTAACGACAGGAGCGGAAACAAGAGCGGCCGCCGTGCCAGCCTGCCGCTGATCTCCGGTCTGCTCGTCGGCCTCATCGGCCTGGCGTTCGTCATCGGCGGTGTGGCTGGCTGGTTCACCGTCAAGAGTGAGCTTGTCGACGAGCAGGTCACCGTCGCCGACGATGCCGAGCGCTTCGCCGGCGAGCAGGTCGATGGTCCCCTCAGCGCCTACTACCTGGCGGACATCGTCAAGCAGCGCGTCCTCGAATCCACAGACGGGAAGACCTACGCCGAACTGGGGCAGGACGACCCGGCCCGCGAAGTGGCTCTGCAGGGTTCGACCGTGCGCTCGGCGCTGATGACCTCCGTCACCTCCTTCGGCGTCTCGGCATTGGCGTTCGGGGCGGGCGTCGCCGCAGTGATTGCCGGTGTGGGTCTGGCGTCACGCCGGACGTCCTGAGCCTTGTCCTGACTTCAGTCAAGACATCTCCGTCGGGGGGTCACCGACCGCGGTGACCGGGGGTGTGCTGGAGTGAGTGACCTATGTCCGGGGCTCCGCCAGGACTATTGTGGGGGACAAGGAAACCGACAGATACAGGAGTGTCAGTGGTGACGACGGCAGCGTCCACAGATCCGACGGGCCAGGGAGCTCACGCAGCCCAGGCAGGGGCCACCAGGGGGACGTGGGGAGCGTCCGCGCTGTACGCGTGGGCGACCACCCTCTTCGGCGTCATCGGTCTGTTCATGTCCGGTCTGATCATGTACGACAAGATCAAGCTGATGGAGGACCCGGACTTCTCCCCGGCCTGCACCATCAACGACGTGGTGTCCTGCACCGACGTGATGAACTCCGGGCAGGCGTCCGCCTTCGGCATCCCCAACCCGTTCATCGGGCTGGTGGGCTTCTCCGTGGTGATCTGCATCGGCGTGGCGCTGCTGGCCGGGGCGCGGTTCCGGGCCTGGTTCTGGTACGGCTTCCTGGCCGGCCTGGCGTTCGCCGTCGGATTCGTCCACTGGCTGGCCTATGAGGCGCTCTACGACATCCAGGCGTTGTGCCCCTACTGCATGGTGGTGTGGGCGGTTGTCCTGCCGCTGTTCATCACCACGGTGGTGGGGATCGGGCGTGCCCGTGCGCGGGACCGGGGCGATGAGGTGACCACCGGGGCGAGCGCCATATTCGGCATGCCGCTGATCGTGCTCGTGGTCTGGTACCTCGGTTTCCTGGCGCTGATCCTGCAGCAGTTCGTGTTTTAGGCCGGTGCTGGGCAGTCGCTAGGCAGTCGCTAGGCAGTCGCTACTTCAGCGGTTTGGATTTCGGCCCCGCCACAGGCTAGACTTTCGTGCTGTGTCGCGACCCGGAACCCTCCGGGTCTGCTTGCTGTGGAACCGGGCGGACGTTGTTTCTCCGGTGGCAGCGAAGATCATCTACTGGTCAACACCGATCAACACCGTGCCGACGGGTTGCACATCGCAGCCACGGCCGAATGACGAGAAAGGAGCGCCCAATGAAGGTTCGTAAGTCCCTTCGGTCGCTGAAGAACAAGCCGGGCGCCCAGGTCGTTCGTCGCCACGGCAAGGTCTTCGTGATCAACAAGCGTGACCCGCGTTTCAAGGCTCGCCAGGGCTAGGACGCCGGTCCCGCACCGCGCAGTTTTCACTGCGAACACCCCTTCCACTCATCGTCCTCTCGGGGACGGCAGCGGGAGGGGTGTTGTCGTATGCGCAGGGCCTCCCCGGGGGGGGGATACGGAGGATACGGAAAATACTGCGGTGGATAAAATTACCTCCATGTTTTTCAGCCACCACATGTAGTGCCGGGCTTGATCGGCCACCTGCGAATACGCACCTTGTAAGTACCATATGTAGTGTTCGACTCTTGTTATTACCCCCACATCTCGTGTCTTTTTGGGTTGTGTGGCCCGCGCGTCCCGGTGTAGGGTCGTCTTCACACCGCCCGGTACGCCGGGCAGCAAGACCTTGACTCGCCACCTATTTCGACCACGTACTCCATCCCCATCCAGCCTCGAACTTCCAGGGAGACTTCACGATGATCACCGTCTACACCAAGCCCGCTTGCGTCCAGTGCACCGCCACCAAGAAGGCCCTGGACAAGGCCGGCGTTGACTACGAGATGGTAGACATCAGCCTCGACGACGAGGCCCGGGACTACGTGATGGCCCTCGGAC
Source organism: Candidatus Corynebacterium faecigallinarum (assembly GCF_052264515.1). NCBI lineage: Bacteria > Bacillati > Actinomycetota > Actinomycetes > Mycobacteriales > Corynebacteriaceae > Corynebacterium > Candidatus Corynebacterium faecigallinarum. The sequence goes on along the minus strand of NZ_JBQQOC010000016.1, from coordinate 62,576 downwards.
ACCTGCAGGCACCCGTCGTGGTCGCCGGCGAATCCCACTGGTCGGGCTTCCGCCCGGACCGCATCAAGGCGCTCAGCGCCGCAGCGGCCTGACCCGCCGCCCGCGACATTGGGAAGGGCGCTGCCGGCTGGCAGCGTCCTTTCTCTATGTGCTGAACCCCTCCCCGCTGATCTTCTTCCTACAGGTGGTGCACATCCATGATGGCTCGTCCGGAAAGGCCGCGGCGTAGAGCCGGACGCTCGGTGTTCCGGTCGATGCTGGCCGATACGACACCGTTGCAGTCGCCGGAGTTCAAACGCCTCTGGATCGCCAACATCATCACCGTCATCGGTGCCCAGCTCAACGTCATCGTCGTGCCGATGCAGATCTACGTCATCACCGACAGTTCTGCCTACGTCGGCCTCGCCGGAGCGTTCGGCCTGGTGCCCCTGGTGATCTTCGGTCTCTACGGCGGTGCCCTGGCCGATATGATGGACCGCCGGAAACTCCTGGTCATCACCACTGTCGGTCTCATCGTCACCGCCGTGGCATTCTGGGCCCAGGCAGCAGCAGGTCTCGACAACGTCTGGCTGATCCTGTGGATCTTCGCCCTGCAGCAGGCCTTCTTCGCCGTCAACCAGCCCACCCGTACCGCGGTGACTGCCCGGATCGTGCCGGACGGTTCCATCGCCGCGGCAACCTCGCTGAACATGACCGTCCAGCAGGCTGGCGCGGTGGTGGGGCCGGTGCTCGGTGGTCTGCTGATGCCGCTGACCGGCTTCGCATGGTTGTACTTCATCGACGCGGTCTGCCTCCTGGCGACACTGTGGGCGGTCATCGCCCTGCCTGCTTTGCCGGTGGACACCCCGGACGGTGCCCGTGCGGTGCGGCGCAACGGCAGACAACGCAAGACCCCAGGATTCCGCAGCATCATCGAGGGATTCGTCTTCCTCGCCGCGATGCCGATTCTGTTGATGAGTTTCATCATCGACCTCATCGCCATGGTCTTCGGCATGCCACGCGCCTTGATCCCGCAGATGTCCACCGTCGACTTCGGCGAGTCCGGTGAGGGCGGGCTGTTCCTGGCCCTGCTGTACGCCGCCGTACCCGCCGGCGCGGTCCTGGGAGGCGTGTTCTCCGGAACGGTGACCCGGCTGCGACGCCAGGGTCTCGGCATCGTCGTCTCGGTGCTGCTGTGGGGTGTCGCGATCATCGTCATGGGCGCCGCAGTGATGCTGGCGGACGGACGCGCCGGCCTGTGGGCCTGGGTCGCGGTCATCGCCTTCGTCTTCGGCGGACTGGTCGACATGTTCTCCTCGGTGCAGCGCTCGGCGATGCTGCAGGAGGCCGTCGACGACCACATGCGCGGACGACTGCAGGGTGTGTTCCTCATCGTCGTCGCCGGCGGCCCGCGACTGGCGGACATGCTGCACGGTTGGGCCGGTGCGTCCTGGGGAGCGGGCATGGCCACCCTGGTCGGCGGTGTCGCCGTGGTGGTCGGGACGCTCATCGCCATCGCACTGGTCCCGTCCTTCCTGAAATACGTTCCTGCCCGTTTCGCCACCCAACCGGTTGTTACACAGTAGAAAGGAGTCACCATGTTCATCGTCTACTTCTCCTCCACCACCCGGAACACCGAACGGTTCGTCCAGAAGCTCGATATCCCCGCCGCACGCATCCCGCTGCGCCGTGCCGATGCGCCACTGACGGTCGACGAACCGTTCGTGCTGGTGTGCCCGACCTATGGAGGTGGGGCGTCAATCACCGGCGACAATTCACGTCCGGTGCCGAAACAGGTCATCCAGTTCCTCAACGACCCGTCCAACCGGGAGCTGCTGCGCGGGGTCATCGCCGCGGGCAACATCAACTTCGGCGAGGACTTCTGCAAGGCCGGTGACATCATCTCCGCGAAGTGCCAGGTTCCCTACCTTTACCGCTTCGAGCTGATGGGAACCCCGACCGACGTCGAGCGGGTCAGTGAGGGACTCGAGGAGTTCGAGGCATCGTTGCGGGCCGAGGGGCGCTGGGACTCCCGGCAGGTCAGCGGGGCCACCGTGACCTGAGTGGCAGAGCAAGAGACGACACGGTAGACATGAACAGATATGCGCCAGCCATCGTGGAGCGCAGAGCACTAAGGGGTAAGAATGACCACTGATCTCGGCAAGACAGTCGCAGAGCCCGTCGACACGGCGGAGCAGCTCGACTATCACTCGCTCAACGCGTTGCTGAACCTGTACGACGCTGACGGCAACATCCAGTTCGACAAGGACCGCGAAGCCGCCAACCAGTACTTCCTGCAGCACGTCAACCAGAACACCGTCTACTTCCACGACCTGGAAGAAAAGATCGGCTACCTCGTCGACAACAAGTACTACGACCCGCAGGTGATCGACAAGTACGACTTCGGGTTCATCAAGGCCCTGTTCAAGCGGGCCTACGCCCACAAGTTCCGGTTCCAGACCTTCCTCGGCGCGTTCAAGTACTACACCTCCTACACCCTGAAGACCTTCGACGGCCGACGCTACCTCGAGCGTTACGAGGACCGGGTGTGCATGGTCGCCCTCGGGCTGGCCGACGGTGACCGGGCGATGGCCGAGAACCTCGTCGACGAGATCATCGAGGGCCGCTTCCAGCCGGCCACCCCGACGTTCCTGAACATCGGCAAGGCCCAGCGCGGCGAGCCGGTGTCCTGCTTCTTGCTGCGCATCGAGGACAACATGGAGTCCATCGGACGCTCCATCAACTCCGCGCTGCAGCTGTCCAAGCGCGGTGGTGGTGTCGCCCTGCTGCTGTCCAATGTGCGTGAGGCCGGCGCCCCGATCAAGCACATCGAGAACCAGAGCTCCGGTGTCATCCCGGTGATGAAGCTGCTGGAGGACTCCTTCTCCTACGCCAACCAGCTCGGTGCCCGTCAGGGTGCCGGTGCGGTGTACCTGAACGCCCACCACCCCGACATCATGCGTTTTTTGGACACCAAGCGGGAGAACGCCGACGAGAAGATCCGCATCAAGACCCTGTCGTTGGGTGTGGTGATCCCGGACATCACCTTCGAGCTGGCGCGGCGTAATGACGACATGTACCTGTTCTCCCCCTATGACGTCGAGAGGATCTACGGCAAACCCTTCGCCGATGTGAGCGTCACCGAGCATTACGAGGAGATGGTGGAGGATCCGCGGATCCACAAGAAGAAGATCAACGCCCGCCAGTTCTTCCAGACCCTCGCCGAGATCCAGTTCGAGTCGGGTTACCCGTACATCATGTACGAGGACACGGTGAACCGGGCGAACCCGATCGAGGGTCGGATCACCCACTCCAACCTGTGTTCGGAGATCCTGCAGGTCTCCACACCGAGCGTGTTCAACGCGGATCTGACGTACTCGCACATCGGTGAGGACATCTCCTGCAACCTGGGGTCGTTGAACATCGCTGCGGCGGTGGATTCGGCGGATTTCTCGACCACGATTGAGACCGCGATCCGGGGTCTGACGGCGGTGTCGGACCAGACGTCGATTGATTCGGTGCCGTCGATCCGTGAGGGCAACAACGGTTCGCACGCCATCGGGTTGGGGCAGATGAACCTGCACGGTTTCCTGGGTCGGGAGCGCATCCACTACGGCTCGGAGGAGGGCCTGGACTTCACCAACGCCTACTTCGCGGCGGTGATGTACGAGTGCCTGAAGGCGTCGAACACGATCGCCCGTGAGCGCGGGGTGCGGTTCGCGAACTTCGAGAACTCGGAGTACGCCTCCGGTGCGTTCTTCGACCGTTACGACCCGGCTGAGTTCCAGCCGACCACCCAGCGGGTCAAGGAGATCTTCGCCGGTTCCACGATCCACACCCCGAGCGTGGAGGACTGGGCCGAGCTGAAGGCGTCGGTGGCTGCCCATGGTCTGTACAACCGGAACCTGCAGGCTGTGCCGCCGACCGGCTCGATCTCCTACATCAACAACTCGACGTCGTCGATCCACCCGATCGCCAGCAAGATCGAGATCCGTAAGGAGGGCAAGATCGGTCGCGTCTACTACCCGGCGCCGCATATGACCAATGACAACCTGGAGTTCTTCGCCGATGCCTACGAGATCGGGTACGAGAAGACCATCGACACTTATGCGGTGGCGACGAAGTACGTGGACCAGGGGTTGTCGTTGACGTTGTTCTTCCCGGATTCGGCCACCACGCGTGACATCAACAAGGCGCAGATCTACGCGTGGCGTAAGGGTATCAAGACGTTGTACTACATCCGACTGCGTCAGACGGCGTTGACCGGTACCGAGGTTGAGGGCTGCGTGTCCTGCATGCTGTAGGACCCTCAAGCCAGAACAACCACATTCGATCGAGAACCTTCTGAACGGAGTCGTTCGGCGGAGTCTCGATCGAATGTGGTTGTTCGTCAAGCGAGCATCGGGGGGAGAGGGGATACGTCCCCGGCGGTGGCCGGGTCACTCCCGCAGTCCGGGATGTCGGATGGTGCTGCGGTGACTACCGCAGTACTGCGCAGTACTGCAGGGACTACTCGGAGCTGCGGCCGCCGAGCTTGGCGTCGATGCGCAGCAGGCCGGAGCCGTCGTTGCCGACGGTCTTGATCCAGTCGATGATGTCGTTGACGGTGGACTCTTCCTCGATCTGCTCGGCGAGGAAGAAGTTGATCAGCTGACGGGAGTCGATGTCACCGGTCTCGTCCGCGGTGCGGGCGAGGTTGCGGATCAGCTCGGAGACCTTCTGCTCGTGCGCAAGGGCAGCCTCGAAGGCGTCGAGCGGGGTGGCGATCTTCAGGGACGGCAGCTCGATGTCGGTGAGGTCGACACGCGCTTCGCGGTCGAGCAGGTGCTCGGCGAACTTGGCGGCGTGCTCGCGCTCCTCGTCGGCCTGGGCGCGGAACCAGTCGCGCATGCCCAGGAAGGAGAGACGGTCCATCTCGTAGGAAAGCTGGGAGTAGATCAGGGACGCCTGGTGCTCGGCGACGACCTGCTTGTTCAGGGCTTCTTGGAACTTCTCGTTGATACTCATGACATTCACCGTACTGATCGGATTAACCTCTCTCTAGGAAATTCAGCCTAACCAATTGCTTATATCCGCAGGTGAAAAGGCCTGTCTGCCCTAATTGTGCATTGCCTGTGCTTTCTGCGATTTTGTACTGTTTCCGCAGGTCGGCAGAGACGTGTCAGGGGAGATGGTCGAAACTGGCACCCCGGCGGTCGTTCGGCGCTCTCCATGATATGTGAGCCTAGCCTTATGGTAAATACCCCTATTTGGGGGTGGTCGAAGGGTCGTGATCGATTCAGGACGCCGCGTCGGTGACGCGTCCGTCGGGGTATCGGCCGGGGTGTCGAACGTCTGTCAGTTAGTCATGGATCGACCGGCAGCGCGAGCCTCTGATGGGCTAGACTGGGCGCGTTCACGCACTATTTCTGTGCGCGGCCGCCAGAGGTACAGGAGAGATACATGACCACGTCCAGTCAGGCACGCACGCCCATCCACCACGCAGAGGGCGGGCCGGTGACCGCGATCAACTGGAACTCCATCCCCGATGACAAGGACCTGGAGGTCTGGGACCGGCTGACCGGTAACTTCTGGCTGCCCGAGAAGGTGCCGCTGTCCAACGACATCCCGAGCTGGGGCACGCTCAACGATGTCGAGAAGCAGGCGACGATGCGGGTGTTCACCGGTCTGACCATGCTGGACACCATCCAGGGAACCGTCGGTGCCACCAGCCTGATCCCGGACTCGCTGACCCCGCACGAGGAGGCGGTGTACACCAACATCGCCTTCATGGAATCGGTGCACGCCAAGTCCTACTCCTCGATCTTCATGACTCTGGCGTCCACCCCGGAGATCAACGACGCCTTCCGCTGGTCGGAGGAGAACAAGAGCCTGCAGGACAAGGCCGACATCATCCTCAACTTCTACCGGGGCGATGACCCCCTGAAGAAGAAGATCGCGTCCACCCTGCTGGAGTCCTTCCTCTTCTACTCGGGCTTCTACCTGCCGATGTACTGGTCCTCGCACGCGAAGCTGACCAACACCGCCGACGTCATCCGACTGATCATCCGGGACGAGGCCGTGCACGGCTACTACATCGGCTACAAGTACCAGCGGTCCCTCGAGAAGGAGACCGAGGCCCGCCGGCAGGAGCTCAAGGACCACACCTTCGAGCTGGTCTTCGAGCTCTACGACAATGAGTGCCAGTACTCCGAGGACATCTACGACGACCTGGGCTGGACCGAGGACGTCAAGCGCTTCCTGCGCTACAACGCCAACAAGGCACTGAACAACCTCGGCTACGAGGGACTGTTCCCGGACGACGAGACCCGGGTGTCGCCGTCCATCCTGTCGTCACTGAACCCGGGCGGCGACGAGAACCACGACTTCTTCTCCGGATCCGGTTCGTCCTACATCATCGGCAAAGCCCAGAACACCACCGACGACGACTGGGACTTCTAGTCCCAGGCACCGCGGTGGTGTCTCGTCCGGTGGCAGGTGGCTACCGGCCGAGGATCCTGGCGAAGAAACCTCCTTCGGACGGCTCTTTAGGGTGGCCGGCGCAGCGGTCGGATTCCGGGACGCCGGCCATGACCTGGTCGACGTGCATGCCGCAGCCGGCCCAGGTGGTTTTTCCGCATTTCTTGCAGGTGATCGGTCGACACATGATGGTTTCTCCTTCAAACGTGGGATGGAATGCCCCGGGGACCGGGGCGGGGACGGCGGGGGAGGTTGGGGGATTTCAGGGGACGATGGGGGAGTACGGGAGCGCTCAGGCCAGGGAGAGGAAGAGCTTCTCGAGTTCCTCGGTCGTGAGCCCGTCGTGGTCGGCGGTCGACTCCGGGTCGGCCATGCAGTCCTGCATCGCCGTGGACACGACGACATAACCAGCCCGGTGCAGGGCGTGGATCACGGTGGACAGCCTGGTCACCACATCGCGGCAGGACGACTCGTCCTCCACGGCAGTGATGAGTCCGTCGAGTTGCCCGCGGGCCCGACGCAGCCGGTTCAGGATCTTTCGTTGGGCGTCCTGGTCAGTGGTCGTCATGGTGTTCATCCTTTCGGGAGGGAGCGGTGTATCGGTTTCTCGGTGTCGGGTCTGCGGGGGCCTGCAACAGTTCCCCGGCCTTGTCGCCGAGGGTCGCGCGGAGGGTCAGCATGCCGCCGGACAGTGTCGCCGAATCGAATCCGGCCTGGGCAAGGATCCGGTGGGCCAGGGCCGAACGGACGCCGGAGGCGCACATCACCCGCACGGGGCGTCCTGCCGTCTCGTCGCGCACCTCGTCGAGACGCCCACGCAGCTCGGTGTGCGGAATGTGCAGTGCGCCCGGCAACATCCCGGTGGCGATCTCATCGGCGGTGCGGACGTCGAGCACCAGTGAGCTCTGACGGACCTCGTCAGGGTCAACGAGGTCATCGGCGTACCAGAGTGTCACGGTGCCGTCGAGGACGTTCGCCCCGAGCATCCCGGCCAGATTGACCGGGTCCTTGGCCTGGCCGTACGGCGGGGCGTAGGCCAGGTCGAGGTCGATGAGGTCATCGACATGCAGGCCGGCACGGATGGCGGTGGCCAGGACGTCGATCCGCTTGTCCACCCCGTCGGCGCCCACGGCCTGGGCACCGAAGATCCGGCCGTCTGCCGGGTCGATGTGCAGGCTGAGGTGGACCTGTTCCGCCCCGGGGAAGTACCCCGCGTGCTGGTTCGGATGCAGGTGCAGCGTCCTGGCGTCGATCCCGGCATCGATGAGCGCACGACGGTTGGCACCGGTCATCGCTGCAGTCAACGCACCGACACGAACGATGGCGGTGCCGGCGGGGGACGGCAGTGCCCGCGCGGTTCCGGGGCGCATGATGTCGTCGGCAACCTGGCGTCCTGCTCGGTTGGCCGGGCCGGCCAGGGCCACTGGGCGGCGGGCCCCGGTGACCGGGTCGGTGCTGATCGTCGCATCGCCGACCGCCCACACCTGGGGCAGTGAGGTCCGGCCGTGCTCGTCGGTGACGATGGCACCGCGTTCACAGGCGACCCCTGCGGCCTCGAACACGCCGGTGTCGGGACGCACTCCGGTCGCCAGCACGATGAGGTCAGCGTCCAACGAACTGCCGTCGGAGAGCTCGACGGTGTCGCTGCCCTCACCGGCGAGCACCCGCAGTGCGGCGGTGTCGGTCCGCACGTCCACCCCGAGCCGTCGTAGTTCTCCGGACACCAGCCACGCATGCTCGCTGTCCAGTGGGGGGAGAACCTGTGGTCCGTATTCCACCAGGGTGGTGGTGATGGCGCGGTGGGCGAGCACCTCGGCGGTCTCGACCCCGATGAATCCGGCGCCGAGCACGACGGCGCTGCGGGCGTCCTCGGCGATCTCACGGAGGGTGACGGCGTCGGGCACCGTGCGCAGGGTGTGGACGCGGGGGGAATCCAGCTCCGGGAGCGGGGGAGTGGCTGCCGTAGCCCCGGGGGAGAGGACGAGGGCGTCGTAGTTGATCTCGATTGTTCCGTCGGGCGTCTCGACCGTGACGGTACGGGACTCGGGGTCGAGGCCGGTGACGTCATGGTGCGTGCGGACATCCAGGTTCAGCGATTCCTCCAGTCGCTGCGGGGTCTGCACTAGAAGGGCTTCCCGGTGTTCGATCTCCCCGCCGACGTAGTACGGCAGACCGCAGTTGGCGAAGGACACGTGCTCGCCGCGTTCCAGCACGATGATCTCGGCGTTGTCATTGAGGCGTCGGGCACGGGCGGCGCAACTCATGCCCCCGGCGACACCGCCGACGATCACGAGGCGGGATGGGGTATCCGGCGGTAAAGGGGCGCGGGATTCTGGGGGAGGTGTCATAGTCGAAAGAGTATACCCCGGGGGTATGCGTTGTCACGGCGTCCATAACGGTTGCGCGACCGGCATTGAGCAGTTTTATGGGGGATGGCGCCGGGTGGATGCCCGGGCATGTCGGTGGGTGGGGTGAGGGGCACGTGGGTGAGTGAGGCGAGGGGCGGGACGCTGTGACCGGCGGAGACGGCTACCCGGTGTGCAGGGCACGGTCGGCTCTCCCACCCCCGATTGCGTGATAGACGGGCCGGGGTGGGGGCTCTGGCTATTAATGACGGGGCCGACGCATTAGTATTGGTGGCAGTCTGCGCGGGGTCCTGCGTGACGGGTGGTGTCCAACGCCGCCAAGGGTCCCGCCGAGCAGCTCATTCATTGGGTGTCGAACCGACGATCGGCACCGCGTAGTCAGGAGGATTGAATGACCGCAGTAGCGCCAAGGGACGACCACGCTGTCGCCCCCGAACGGCCTGCTCCGCACGGTGGAAAGTCTGCGAAGGGTGGGCATGCGTGGAATATCTTGACCACGACCGACCACAAGCAGCTCGGCATCATGTACTTGATCATGTCGTTCACCTTCTTCGCGATCGGTGGCCTCATGGCCCTGCTGATCCGCGTCGAGCTGTTCCACCCGGGACTCCAGTTCCTGTCCAATGAGCAGTTCAACCAGCTGTTCACCATGCACGGCACCGTGATGCTGCTGCTGTTCGGAACACCGATTGTCTGGGGTTTCGCCAACTACATCATGCCGCTCCAGGTCGGTGCGCCCGATGTGGCGTTCCCGCGTCTGAACGCCTTCGGCTTCTGGCTGACCACCTTCGGTGGCATCATCATGCTGACCGGCTTCCTCACCCCCGGTGGTGCGGCCGACTTCGGTTGGACGATGTACATGCCGCTGGCTGACGCCATCCACTCACCGGGTGTCGGTTCACACCTGTGGGTCGTCGGTGTCGCCGTCGGTGGTGTCGGCTCCATCGCCGCCGCCATCAACATGCTGACCACCATCCTGTGCCTCCGCGCACCGGGCATGACCATGTTCCGTATGCCGATCTTCACCTGGGGCATCTTGGTCACCTCGCTGGTGGCGCTGCTGATCTTCCCGCTGCTCGCCGCCGCCGGCCTGGGTGTCCTCTACGACCGCATCCTGGGCGGCCACATCTACGACTCCGCCAACGGCGGTGCCATCCTGTGGCAGCACCTGTTCTGGTTCTTCGGCCACCCCGAGGTGTACGTCCTCGCCCTGCCGTTCTTCGGCATCATGTCCGAGATCTTCCCGGTCTTCTCCCGCAAGCCGGTCTTCGGCTACGTCGGCCTGATCTTCGCCACGCTGTCGATCGCGGCACTGTCGATGGCGGTGTGGGCCCACCACATGTTCGTCACCGGCGCGGTCCTGCTGCCGTTCTTCAGCTTCATGACCTTCCTCATCGCCGTGCCGACGGGTATGAAGTTCTTCAACTGGTTGGGAACGATGTGGAAGGGTCGAATCACTTTCGAGACCCCCATGGTCTTCGCCATCGGCTTCTTCGCCACCTTCCTCTTCGGTGGCCTGACCGGTGTCATGCTGGCCTCCCCGGCCCTGGACTTCCACCTCTCGGACACCTACTTCGTGGTCGCGCACTTCCACTACGTGCTCTACGGCACCGTGGCCTTCGGCGCCTTCGCCGGCGTGTACTTCTGGTTCCCGAAGATGACCGGACGCATGCTCGACGACCGCCTCGGTAAGTGGCACTTCTGGCTGACCTTCATCGGCTTCCACATGACCTTCCTGATCCAGCACTGGCTGGGCAATATGGGTATGCCGCGCCGCTACGCCGACTACCTGGACCAGGACGGCTTCACCGTCATGAACCAGATCTCCACCGTCGGTGCGCTGATCCTCGGCCTGTCCGTCCTGCCGTTCGTCTGGAACGTCTTCCGCTCCTGGCGCTACGGTGAGATCGTCACCGTCGACGACCCGTGGGGCTACGGCAACTCCCTGGAGTGGGCCACCAGCTGCCCGCCGCCGCGCCACAACTTCACCTCGATGCCGCGGATCCGCTCCGAGCGCCCCGCCTTCGAGCTGCACTACCCGCACATGGTCAAGACCATGCGTGAAGAGTCGCACGTCGGACGTCACTTCTAGTCCACGACTAGTCCCCGTGTAGTCCTTCGCGACACCGGCCACAGCCACACCCCAACTACGCGGGGTGTGGCTGTTCCGCATTTCGGGGCATGAGACAATGAAAGGTGTGGAGAAGCAGAACGAAGCCAACACCCCAGCCGCCAGTCACCACCTGACCGTCACCCTCGCACCGGGACTGACCCCGGGGGTCGTCACCGTCACCGGTCCCGACGCCCCCGGTGTCTCCGCGGATTTCTTCCGCATCCTCGCCGAGCACGACGTCCAACTGCTTGACGTCGAGCAGGCCGTCTTCCGGGGAAACCTCAACCTCGCCGCCTACATCGGTGTCATCGCCGGCAACACCGAAGCCATGCGACAGTCGCTGTGCGAACAACTCACCGACCGCGGCATGACCGTCATCCTGGACGTCAGCGAGGAGGTCCAGTCCAGCCGGGCCCGGTCCACCCACGCCGTCGTCGTCCTGGGTGATCCGGTCACCGCCGAGCACATCTCCGCCATCGGACGCACCCTGGTGGAGAGCGGTGCCAACATCGACCGCATCCGTGGTATCGCCGACTACCCGGTCACCGGACTGGAGCTGAAGATCACCGCCGCCGACCCGACCCCCGGCGGCAGCGCCGAGCTGCGTCAGGCACTTGCCACAGTGGCACATGAAACGGGTGTGGACATCGCCATCCAGCGGGCCGGCCTGACCCGTCGCACCCCCCGTCTGATCTGTTTCGATGTCGACTCCACGCTGATCCAGCAGGAAGTCATCGAGATGCTCGCCGCCCACGCCGGGCGTGAGGCCGATGTCGCCGCGGTGACCGAGCGGGCGATGCGTGGTGAACTGGACTTCGCCGAATCCCTGCACGAGCGGGTCAAGGCTCTGGCCGGGTTGGACGCCTCTGTCATCGACGAGGTGGCGTCGATGGTGGAACTCACCCCGGGTGCACGGACCACCATCCGTACCCTCAAGCGCCTGGGCTTCCGCACCGGTGCGGTCTCCGGCGGTTTCGTCCAGGTCCTGGAGCCGCTCGCCCGCGACCTGGGGCTGGACTTCTACCGGGCCAACACCCTGGAGATCGTCGACGGCAAGCTCACCGGCAGGGTCATCGGCCAGGTCATCGACCGCGACATCAAGGCCGAGACCCTCAAGGAGTTCGCCTGGCGCAACGGTATCGCCCTGCACCAGACCGTGGCTGTCGGTGACGGTGCGAATGACATCGCCATGCTGTCGGTCGCGGGCCTGGGCATCGCCTTCAACGCCAAGCCGGCGTTGAAGGAGGTCGCTGATGCGGCGGTGAACCACCCCTTCATGGACGAGGTGCTGTTCATGCTCGGCATCGACCGCGACGAGATCGACGCCGCCGACCTCGAGGACGGCACCTACCGGCGCGTCCCGCTCGAGTACTGATGCCCGAGCTCGACCGTGGGGTGCCGGCAGGAACCGACGACGCCGACAAGGTCCGAGTCGCCCACCGCAGACTGCGGGAGGTCCTGGACCGTCACCGCGACGGTCGGGACGGCGAGGACCCGGATGACCCGTTGACCGTCCAGGTGATGCCGTTGGTGCTCGAGATCCCGCACGATCCGCTGCCGGCACGTCGGGCTGTCCTGGAGGCCGCGGCGACTGCCTGTGTCGCGGTGTGCCTGGATCCGCGGGCCGGCGAGGAGACCGGGGAGACCACCGGTGCCTTCGCCGCCGCGTTGATGAGCTGGTACGGTGCCCGGATCCGCAAGATCGCCCGCCGGGCCCGCAACAAGAAGTGGCGGGACGTCCAGGCGCTGCCCGGGGTCACCGCCGAGGTCGACGGTGCCCGGGTGCGTGCCTTCACACCGTGTCCGGTGAGCCAGACTCCGGCGTTGATCAACCGGCTGCAGATCGAGGGCACCGACCTGGTTGACGGTTCGGACGACAGCCCGGACGGCAACTCAGGCGACGGCTCGGGCGGCAGTTCCCACGGCACGCCGAGCGACACCTCCTACGGCACCCCGGTGATCTACGTGGATTCCTCGTTGGGGATGTCCGTGGGCAAGGCAGCGGCGCAGGTCGCCCACGGTTCGATGCTGCTGGCTGCGGAGATGGGCGCGGACGCGGCGCTGGAGTGGTCGGCCGCCGGTTTCCCGCTGGAGGTCCGTGAGGTGCGGCGGGAGCTCTTCGCCGGGCTGCGCGCGCGGGCGGAGGCTGTTCGTCAGCATGACGCGTCGTCCGGGTACGCCGCAGTGGTGCAGGACGCCGGCTACACAGAGGTGGCCCCGGGCTCGGTCACTGTGGTCGCCGTAAGCGGGACTGTGGTCGCCGGCTGATCTCTCCGTTGGTGCCCGCGCCGACGACTGACCTTCGGCACTCTGCCTTCCACCCGTGCTCTCACTCGCACTCCTGGTTGGTTTGAGGGGGTCTCGACCAACCGGGAGCAGGAGTGACGTTCAAGAAGCTGTGGGGAGCGATGAAGCTGTGGGGAGTGATGCAGCTGTGGGGATGGGGGAGGGATGTCAGGACGCGCGGAGGTCCCGGCGCAGGATCTTGCCGGTCGCGGACTTCGGGATCTGGTCGATGAACTCGACCGCCCGGATCTTCTTGTAGGGCTCCACCCGTTCGGCGACGTAGGCCATGATGCCCTCGGCGGCACTGTCCGCGTCACCAGCACGAGCACCGGCACCGTCACGATCATCAGCACCGGCACCCTGCCGCACCACGAAGGCCTTCGGCACCTCCACACCGTCGGCATCAACCCAGCCGACCACCGCAGCATCAGCGACACCGGGGTGGGTCAGCAGCAACGCCTCCAACTCCGCCGGTGGCACCTGGTAGCCGTTGTACTTGATCAACTCCTTGAGACGGTCCACCACGTACACCTCGCCGTGGGAGCCCTGTCGGGCCAGGTCCCCGGTGCGCAGCCAACCGTCGCCGGGAAGTACCTCGGCGGTGGCGTCCGGTGCGTTCAGGTAGCCACCCATCACCTGCGGCCCACGCACCCACAGTTCACCGGGGGCGCTGAGCTCCCCGGGGGTGGGCGGCACATCGATGACCTCGCCGGACTCCGGGTCCACGAGCTTGTGTTCGGTGTTCGCCACCGGCAGCCCGATCGAGCCGCGGGAGAGGTTGCCGGGAGTGCCGGCATGGTTGAGGTGGGTCACCGGGCTGGTCTCGGTCAGCCCGTAACCCTGGTAGACCTCCACACCGAGGCGCTCGGTGACCAGTGCGGCGAGGTCGGCGTCCAACGTCGCCGCCCCGGAGAACAGCCCACGCAGCGTGGACAGGTCGAACTCGTCGACCGCCGGATGCTTGGCCAGAGCCACCGCCACCGGCGGGGCGATGAAGGTGAAGGTGACTCCGTGGGCCTGGTGGCTGCGCAGGAAGGTGTTGAGTTCGAACCGTGGTGCGGTCACCAGCCGGGCACGCAGCCGCACCGGCAGGTTCGCCAGCACGGTCAACCCGTAGATGTGGAGGAACGGCAGCACACCGAAGACCACGTCGTCGCGGGAGACCACGCCGGCGTCCTCGACCTGGGCCATGTTGGCCACCAGGTTGCGGTGGGTCAGCTGCACGCCCTTGGGCAGTCCGGTGGTGCCGGAGGAGAACGGCAGGGCAGCGACCTGGGTGGCCGGGTCGAAGTCGACCGTCGGCGGGTTGTTGCGCTCGGCGAGCATCTGGTTCAGACCCCGCGAGGTGTCGAGCTGCACCAGCCGGTCGGTGCCCAACCCGGCCAGTTCCACGGCCTCTTCACCGCCGTCACCCAGCCCGGCGAGGGTCAGCAGGGTGCCGGCCCGGGACTCCCGGATCTGCTCCGCGACGGTCGACGGGGTGGCCAGCAGGGGGACGGGTGCGAGGATGGCCCCGAGTCGCCAGACGGCGTGGGCGGCGACGATGAACTCGACGGAGTTCGGGCAGTGCAGCGCCACCACGTCGTTCTTGGCCACACCGTGTCGTGACAGCCAGCCGGCGGCGGAGTCGACGTGGCTGCGCAGGGTGGCGAAAGACGTCTCGGTGCCCCCGGCGAGGTCGACGACGGCGACCCGGTTCTCGTCCGCGGGGGACAGTCCGCCGTACAGGTACTCGTAGAGTCCGACGTCAGGGATCTGGATGTCCGGGCGGTCACTAGGGACGGGCATGTATGGGTCCTCCATGCGTTCGCGGGTCGTCGCGTACTTTCGCATGCCAGCCTACCCGTCAGGACGCACTCAGGACGTACGGAGGCGCCGCAACGCCCCCCGTGCGGTGTCCCCGGTCACCGTCGGCCAGAACTGCGGCATCGAGGCGCGCAGGAAGGATCCGTAACGCTTGGTGACCAGACGTTGGTCGAGTACGGCGACCACCCCGCGGTCGTCGACCGAACGCAGCAGACGTCCGGCACCCTGCGCCATCAACAGTGCGGCGTGGGTGGCGGCGACCTCCATGAAACCGCTGCGCCCGGCGGAGTCGGCGGCTTCCTTGCGGGCCTGCGACAGCGGATCGTCCGGCCGGGGAAAGGGGATCCGGTCGATGACCACCAGGGACAGTGACGGGCCGGGGACGTCCACCCCCTGCCACAGGCTCAGCGTGCCGAAGAGACAGGTCTCGGGTTCGTCGCGGAAGCGGTCGATGAGTGCGCCGAGGGAGTCGTCGCCCTGGCAGAGGATCTCGTAGGGCACCAGGGTGCGCAGTTCGGCGGCGGCGTTCTCCGCGGCGCGGCGGGAGGAGAACAGGCCGAGGGTGCGTCCTCCGGCGGCGGAGACCAGTTGGGCGAGTTCGTCGATGGTGTCCGGTGAGGTGCCCTCGCGTCCGGGTGGGGGCAGGTGGCGGGCGGTGTAGAGGATGCCGTGCGTGGCGGCGTCGAAGGGGGTGCCGACGTCCAGGGTGCGGCAGGCTGAGGCGGCCACGCCCCAGCTGGCGAGCATTGCGGTGAACCGTCCGCCCAGCGCCAGGGTCGCCGAGGTCAGCACGACGGTGGCGGAGGTGAACAGGCGTTGGCGCAGCAGGTCGGCGACGCTCAGGGGGGCGACGTACACCGAGCGTCGGGAGCGGTCGCCGGCCAGCCAGACGACGTCCTCGCCGAGCAGGGACTCGGCGGTCGCCGTGTCCTCGGAGAGGTCGGACGCACCGGACGCACCGGCGTCCCCCTCCGCCGGCGAGGCGTCGAGGATCCGCACCACGGCATCGTGCATCTCCTCACAGGCGGAGACACAGGAGTGGACCTCGGCGGACTTCTCCGGGTCACTCTGCGACCCGCCGGTCATCGAGGTACTGCCGGACAGTCGCGTGCGCGTCTTCCACAGTGCGTCGCGCAGGGCGTGCAGCGGCTCGTCGAGGGCCGCGGGCACGTGCGTCCAGCGTCCTTCCGGGGCGGTACCGGCGGTGACGGATGCTTCGATCGCGGCCGTCCATTCGTCACCGGCAGCGAGGAGTTCGGTGGCGCAGTCGTCCGGCCCGACCTTCTCGCAGCGTCGGGCGAGGATCGCCACGGCCGCCCCGGAGAGCTCCTCGGTGGCCACCGAGGTGATCCGGGACTCCAGTTCGTGGGCCTCGTCAATGATGACCACGTCATGCTCCGGCAGGACGGGCTGGTCGGCCAGGGCGTTGATCGCCAGTAGCGCATGGTTGGTCACCACCAGGTCCGACTCGGCGGCACGCTCCCGGGCGGCCTCGGCGAAGCACTGGTCGCCGAAGGGGCAGCGGGACGCCCCGACACACTCCCGGCTGGTCACGCTGACCTGGCGCCACGCCCGGTCGCTGACCCCCTTGGGCAGGGAGTCACGGTCGCCGTCCTCGGTCTCCTGAGCCCAGTCGTGCAACCGGGCGACCTGGGCGCCGGTGGCGGTGAGCTCGGCGCTGTCGAGCAGGGCGTCCGATGCGTCCTCACCATCGTCACCAGCGTCGCTGCCGAGCGTGCCGGTGCCGCCGACGCGGTTGAGGCACAGGTAGTTGTTGCGACCCTTGAGGATCGCGAAGCTGGGCTCCCGGCCCAGCGAGGACGCCACCGCCCCGGTCACCCGCGGCAGGTCCCGGTCGACGAGCTGGCGTTGCAGGGCCAGGGTAGCAGTCGACACCACCACCCGGTTGCCGGTGGTCACCGCATGACGCAGCGCCGGCACCAGGTAGGCCAGGGACTTGCCGGTGCCGGTGCCGGCCTGGACCGCGAGATGCTTCTGGGTCTCGATGGAGGACGCCACGGCCGTCGCCATGTCGCGCTGCCCGTCGCGCCGGGTGCCGCCGAGGGCGTCGACGGTGTGGTCGAGCAGGTCCAGCGGGTCGGCAGACACATCGGCAGACACAGGGGAGCCGCCGGTCACAGGTTCACGAAACGCACGGTCAGTGCGGGCTCGTCGCGGGACAGGGCCAGGCCCTCCCACGGCAGGGTGACCAGCTGGGCGGCGAGGTGGTCGCGGGACTGGGTCAGGGTCGGCAGGTCGTCGACGATCTCGCCGTCACGCATCAGTGGCACGGTGAGGTCGGTGGCCTGCAGCAGGCCCAGGTCGGGGGCCTGCTCGTCGAAGGGGAAGACGACTTCCTCGACGGCGGTGCCGGTCGCACGGCGGGCACGAAGGGCACGCTTGGCACCACCGTGGCTGGCCTTGTGGCTGCTGCGCTTGGCCACCGGGTGACCGTCGACGGAGGTGAGCTTGTAGACCAGTCCGGCGGTCGGGGCCCCGGAGCCGGTGACCACCGAGGTGCCGGCCCCGTAGGTGTCGACCGGTTCACTGCGCAGCGCGGCGATGGCGAACTCGTCGAGGTCGGAGGAGACCACGATCTTGGTGTCGAAGGCACCCAGACCGTCGAGCTGGGCACGGACCTGCCGGGCGTGCACACCCAGGTCACCGGAGTCGATGCGCACCGCGCCGAGGGCGGTGCCGGCGACCTCGACGGCATTGGCCACACCGGTGGTGATGTCGTAGGTGTCGACCAGCAGTGTGGTGCCGGGGCCCTGGGCGTCGATCTGGGATTTGAAGGCGGCCTTCTCGTCCGCCTGGCCGTCCTCGTCGACGTGCAGCAGGGTCCAGGCGTGGGCGCTGGTGCCGCCGGCGGGGACGCCGAAGCGTGCGGCGGCCTCCAGGTTGGAGGTGGAGTGGAATCCGGCGAGGTAGGCCGCCCGGGCGGCGGCGACGGCGGACTGCTCGTGGGTGCGGCGCGAGCCCATCTCGATGATCGGACGCCCGGCCGCGGCGACGACCATGCGGGCCGCGGCGGAGGCCACCGCCGAGTCGTGGTTGAGGATCGACAGGATGACGGTCTCCAGGATCACCGTCTCGGCGAAGGTGCCACGCACGGTGAGGACCGGGGAGTCCGGGAAGTAGAGCTCACCCTCCCGGTAGCCGTCGATCTGCCCGCTGAAGTGGAAGTTCGCCAGGTAGTCGCGGGTGGTCTCGTCGAGGAAGTTCAGCTCGTCGAGTTCGGCGAGCTGGGCCTCGGAGAAGCGGAAGTCCCGCACGGCGTCGAGGACCCGGGCGGTGCCGGCGACGACACCGTAACGGCGTTCATTGGGCAGTCTGCGGGTGAATACCTCGAAGGAGCACTCACGCTCGGCGGTGCCGTCGCGCAGTGCGGCCTGCAGCATCGTCAGCTCGTACATGTCGGTGAGCAGCGCGGTGGAGGGGCGGGTCTCGTCAATCACCTGAGTCAGTCTAGTGCGTCCCGGTGTGTCGGGGGCCAATGGCGACGGTGCGGCAGCACGGTGAGTGCCGGTACGCTGGGGTCCATGACTTCACCAGCAGCGCCTGCCTCTCCTGCCGCTCCCGCGGTACTCCCCGTGGAAGAGCAGCTCCCGGATACCGCCGCAGAGGCGAATCTGCCGTGGTTGTGTATCTGCTGGGATGATCCGGTGAACCTGATGAGCTACGTGACCTACGTCTTCCAGACGGTGCTGGGCTACTCCCGCAAGAAGGCCACTGAGCTGATGCTGCAGGTCCACAACGACGGTAAGGCCGTGGTCAGTTCCGGGGAACGCGACAAGGTCGAGGGCGACGTCAAGAAGCTGCAGACCGCCGGCCTGTGGGCGACGATGCAGCGCAGCGAGGGATAGGTCAGGAGCAGCGACATGAAACCGTGGGTGAAGAAGAAGAGTCTGGTCCGGGGGATCCGTTTTCTCACGGAGCTGGAGCCGATGGAGCGCGAGATGCTCGGCGACAGTGCCGCGACCGTGGGCGAGCGGCTGATCGGACGGGCACGCTCTGCACCGAAGGACGAGCTGGCGGAGATGACCGGCCTGCCGTCGGGACATACCGACGCTCCCGATGACCCGTCCCTGGCGGCGTTGCTGCCGTCGTTCTTCCGTGACGGTGACGAGGAGGTCGAGGGCGAGTCGGGGGTGTCGCGTCAGTTCAACGAGACCGACATCATCAAGGCCAAGCTGTTGAACCTGCGTGTGGTCGGCGACAAGCTCGGGCCGGACGGTTCGGTGCACGTCAGTTTGACCGAACGTGAGGTGCGCCCGTGGTTGGGTGCCCTGGCCGACATCCGGACGTTCCACAACTCCGAGCTGGAACGGTTCCGGGCCGACCTCGACCCGGAGTCCCGGGAAGTCGCCGCGGCGGAGAACTACCTTGAGTGGCTGGGGTACCACCAGGACAGCCTGCTGACTGCCTTGATGGGGGAGCTCGATGTTCCCGACGAGTGAGCCGGGTCCGGTCAACGGCCTGGCGGACGTCACCGGGATCTTCCTCGGCCATGCCGAGGTGGACAGTTCCGGGATCACCGTGGTGGCCTGCCCGGACGGTGCGGTCGGCGCGGTGGATGTGCGCGGCGGTGGCCCAGGGACCCGCGAGACCGACCTGTTGAAGCCGTCGAATTCGATGGAGTCGGTGCATGCCGTTGCATTGTGCGGTGGCTCAGCCTTCGGGTTGGACGCCGCCGGTGGTGTGATGGCGGGCCTGGAGGCCCGCGGCATCGGGTTCCCGGTGTTCGGCGAGGGGGTGCCGGGCCCGATCGTGCCGATCGTCCCGGCGGCGGTGATCTTCGACCTGCCGGTGGGGGAGGCGTCCTCGCGTCCCTCCGCGGAGACCGGACGCGCCGCGCTGGACGCCGCGCTGGACAGTGCGACGGTCAGTGTGCAGGACGCTGCCGCCGCGCTCGGTAATGTCGGCGCCGGTCACGCCGCGGTCGCCGGGGCGGTCAAGGGCGGATTCGGCGAGGCCAGTTCGGTGATCGCCGGTGAACCGGGCAGCCTGCCCGGGGCCGGGCGGACCGTGGCCGTGGGCCTGGTGGTCAACCCGGTCGGCTCGATCGCCGACCCCTCCGACGGCACACTCTGGTCCGCTGCGGTGGCGCAGGAACACCCCGCTGACCTGGGTGGGGACGGCACAGGCGGGACTCTTCCTGAACCGACCGAAGAAGGCCTGGCGGCGTTCCTGGAGCGCGGGATGGCCGGGATGAAGTTCCCGTCCGGTGCGCCGGAATCGCTCAATACAACCATCGGGGTCGTCGCCACCGACGCTCCGGTGACCAAGGCACAGGCCGAACGCCTGGCCATGGCCGTGCACGACGGTCTGTCGCGTGCGATACGTCCGGCGCACCTGCCGATGGACGGGGACACCGTCTTCGCTCTCGCGCCGTCCGGTGTCCGTACCGGACAGTCCGCCGCGGCGTCCGACAACACAGGGTCCGACAACGCGTCCGACACCGTCGACCAGATGGAACTCGCCGTGCTCAGCGCGGCAGCGGCCACCTGCGCTGAACGCGCGGTCGCGCGGGCTGTCCTCAACGCCGACAGCGCCTTCGGCATCCCCGCCTGGGCCGACATCATCACCGGAGGCACACCATGACCACCAGATCATCTTCCGGTCCCACGGGGGCCGACAGCTCCACGGGCAAGGAGGTCTCCCGGTTCAAGGATCGCGGCCGGGTCAGCCAGGCACTGATCACCACACTGGTCTTCCTGGCGGTGATCTGGATCGTCCAGATCGTCAACGCCCTGTCCGGCTACCGGATGACCAGCCTGGGAATCCACCCACAGGACCTCTCCCGGATCTGGGGCATCCTGCCCGCCCCGTTCATCCACGTGGACCTCGGGCACCTCATCGCCAACACCCCGGCGGTGGCGGTGCTGCTGTTCCTGGTGGCACTGTCCGGGCAGAAGGCGGTGTGGGCGTCGACGACGATGACGATGCTGGTCGCCGGTGCCGGGGTGTTCGCCTTCGGCGGGGAGAACACGGTGCACGTCGGTGCGTCCAGCCTGATCTACGGGTGGGCGGTGTTCCTGGCGATCCGGGGCCTGTTCACCCGTCGCATCCTGGAGATCCTGCTCGGCGTGGTGGTCATCATCGTCTACGCCGGGCTGTTCTGGGGTATCTTCCCCAACCAGCCCGGGGTGAGCTGGCAGGGCCACCTGTTCGGCGCGGTCGGCGGTGGTCTCGCCGCCTGGGGGTCGGGTCGCACCGTGCAGAAGGAACGGGCCAAGACGAGAAGCTGAGCGCACGGACTAGGCTTGTCGGACATGAGCGACGCGAACTCTCCGATCGGCATCTTCGACTCCGGTGTCGGCGGACTCACCGTGGCCCGGTCGATCATCGACCAGCTGCCCGGCGAATCCACCATCTACATCGGCGACACCGCCAACGCCCCCTACGGTGACAAGCCGCTGGCCGTGGTCCGTCAGCTGGCGACGACCATCGCCGATGAACTGGTCGAGCGGGGCTGCAAGATGATCGTCGTGGCCTGCAACTCCGCCTCCGCAGCCTTCATCCGCGATGCCCGCGAGCGCTACCCCATCCCGGTGGTGGAGGTCATCCTGCCGGCGGTGCGCCGTGCCGTCGCCGCCACCCGCAACGGCAAGGTCGGGGTCATCGGCACCCATGCCACGATCACCTCCCAGGCCTACCAGGACCTCTTCAACGCCAGCCCCGATGTCGAGGTGTTCGCCCAGGCCTGCCCGCAGTTCGTCCCCTTCGTCGAACGCGGCATCACCTCCGGCCGTCAGCTGTTGGGGTTGGCGGAGAACTACCTGGAGCCGTTGAAGGACGCCGGGGTGGACACCGTCGTGCTCGGCTGCACCCACTATCCACTGCTCACCGGGGTGATCCAGCTGGTGATGGGGGACGACGTCACCCTGGTCTCCTCGGCGGAGGAGACCGCGAAGATGGTCTACCGGACCCTCTCGGAGCGCGACCTGCTGGCTGAACCCGTCAACCCCGTCAACTCCGGCGAACCCGGCGCTGACCGGGACGGCCGTGACGTCCTGCGCAGCTTCGAGTCGACCGGCGACCCGCAGCGTTTCGCCAACCTGGCGACCCGCTTCCTCGGGCCCTCGGTGGCCGGTGTCGCTCAGATCCCCGACATGATGACCTGATCACACGACCTCACCAGCAGTGATGAAATCCATGCTGGAAGGTAACCCGACCCTGAGGGAGAACGTGAGATAATGGCAAGCATGGACATGACCATTCTGGGATGCTCCGGCAGTCTCGCCGCGCCCGACAACGCAGCCTCCGGCTACCTGTTGCGTATGGCGGACGGTCGCCAGATCCTCATGGACGTCGGGGCGGGGGTCCTCGCCCGGCTCGAGGCACTCGGCGAGCCCGGTGAGGTCGACGTCATCTTCTCCCACCTGCACCCCGACCACTGCTCAGACTTCGGGTCGCTGGTGGTCTGGCAGCGTTTTCACCCGACCTCCCCGGCCCGGCATCGCCACATCCTGCTGGGGCCGTCGATCTCGGCGGTGCACCTGGGGCGTGCCGGTGCCGACCATCCCGACCTGGTCGAGGACTACTCCGACATCCTGGAGATCGGCACCTGGCAGGCACCGGACGCCGAGGCCGTCCCGGTCGCCTTCTCCGATGAGTCCCGAGGCACCGTCTACCCGGAGCACCGCATCGGCGAGACCCGGCTGTACGCCGCACCGGCGGTGCACCCCACCGAGTCCTACATGATCCGGGTGGAGGCAGCCGACGGTACTTCGCTGGTGTACTCCGGTGACACCGCGGCGACCGGGCACCTGGCCGCACTGGCCACCGGGGCGGACGTCCTGCTGTGTGAGGCGACCTGGGGGGAACGCGACGACGGCAACAACCCACCGCAGATGCACCTCTCCGGCGAGGAGGCCGGGCAGGCGGCCGCCGCGGCAGGGGTGGGACGTCTGGTCATCACGCACATCCCGCCGTGGGGGGACGCCGAGGGTGCGCTGCGTGGGGCACGTCGGTTCTTCGACGGCCCGGTCGAGCTGGCCCGGCCCGACATGGTGGTCCCGGTGGCCTCCGTCTGATTGCTGTCCGGGCGGGGCGGTAGGCTGTGGTCCCATGACTGCTTCTGATCCCTTGTTCCGTGCCGACGGCCGCGCCGTCGACCAGCTCCGCGACGTCCGCATCACCCGCGGCTTCACCAGCAACCCGGCCGGCTCCGTGCTCGTCGAGTTCGGCAACACCCGCGTGATGTGCACCGCGAGCGTGTCCGAGGGGGTGCCGCGGTTCAAGCGGGACTCCGGTGAAGGCTGGCTGACCGCCGAGTACGCCATGCTGCCCTCGGCCACCGCCGAGCGCATGCCGCGCGAGGCGATGCGCGGCAAGGTCAAGGGCCGCACCCACGAGATCTCCCGCCTGGTCGGGCGCTCGCTGCGCGCCGCCGTGGACCTGCGCGGCCTGGGGGAGAACACGGTGAACATCGACTGCGATGTGCTGCAGGCCGACGGCGGCACCCGCACCGCCTCGATCACCGGCGCCTACGTGGCCCTGGCGGACGCCCTGGCGGTGCTCAAGGCCCGCGGCGTGGTGCCCGGCCAGCCGTTGCTTCCCCCGGTCGCCGCCGTGAGCGTCGGCATCATCGACGGTGCCGCCTGCCTGGACCTGCCGTACGAGGAGGACAGCCGCGCCGAGGTCGACATGAACGTGGTGATGACCGAGGCGGGCAAGTTCGTGGAGATCCAGGGCACCGGCGAGGAGGCCGAGTTCAGCCGTGCTGAGCTGAACACCATGCTGGACCTGGCCGAGGACGGCCTGAACGACCTGGTCGCCCTGCAGAAGAAGGCCCTGGCCGCGGAGCTGGGCGAGACGGTGTCGCTGTGAGTGCCGCGGTCAACGGCGGAGACGCCAGCGGGGACGCACCGACGCTGAAGGTCCTGGTGGCCTCGCGTAACGCCAAGAAGCTCGCGGAGCTGAACCGTGTGCTGGACGCCGCGGGTGTCGAGGGCATCGAGCTGCTCAGCCTGCGCGATGTCGAGGAGTACCCGGAGACCCCGGAGACCGGCGCGACCTTCGAGGACAATGCGCTGATCAAGGCCCGTGACGGAGTGCGCTATGCCGGGCTGCCGACCGTCGCCGACGACTCCGGCATCTGTGTCGACGCACTCAACGGCATGCCCGGGGTGCTGTCGGCGCGTTGGTCGGGGGGCCACGGTGACGATGAGGCGAACAACCGGCTGCTGTTGGCGCAGACCTCCGATATTCCGGATGAGCGGCGTGGGGCGGCGTTCGTCTCCGCCTGCGCGCTGGCGGTGCCGGCGGAGCTGGCCGGACGCCTCGGTGCGGCGTTCGGTGACGACCCGAAGGCATCACGGACCGAGACCACGGTGCGCGGCACCTGGTCCGGCGAACTGCTGCGCGCGGCGCAGGGGGAGAACGGCTTCGGCTACGACCCGCTGTTCACCCCGGACGAGGAGCCGGGAAAGTCCTCGGCGGAACTGACCCCACAGCGCAAGGATGAACTGTCCCACCGTGGCCGGGCACTGGCCCAACTGGTGCCGCTGCTGGAGGCGCTGCGCGGCTGAGAAGCGGGTAGACGGCAGGTCGCAACTGGTTGCATGGTGGGTTCATCAGGGCATATGACCTGACAGCGACGTAGAGTAGTGGACACTGACTTGTCCCAACATGTACCTACGTGCGTCCGAACTCCGTTGAAAGGATCAGTGACACCCGTGCCCCTGACCGCCCCGCCCGCCGACATCGTCGCCGACTCGGTATTCGATCAGGAGTGGGTGACCGGCCTCTACAAGGACCTCCACCAGCACCCGGAGCTCTCCGGGGCGGAGGAGTGGACGGCGATCAGGATCGGCCTGGAACTGCGTCGTTTCCCGGACTGGGAAGTCACCACCGGCATCGGCGGACACGGCATCACCGCCGTCCTGCGCAACGGGAAGGGCCCCACCGTCCTGTTCCGTGCCGACTTCGACGGGCTGCCCGTCGCCGAGGACACTGGCGTGAATTACGCCTCCACCCACTCCCAGCTGGACTCCACCGGCCAGCGCGTGCCCACCATGCACGCCTGCGGACATGATGCGCACACCTCCAGCGCCTTCGGGGCCCTGTCGATCATCGACAGCACCCGCGACAAGTGGCAGGGCACGGTGGTCTTCCTGTTCCAGCCCGCCGAGGAGTCCTCCATCGGTGCCCACGGCATGGTCACCGACGGGCTGCGGTCGATCATCCCGCGGCCGGATGTCTGCCTGGGCCAGCACGTGGTCCCCGGCCCGGCCGGCCAGGTGCTCAGCGCGCCGGGGCCGGTGCTGACCAGCTCGACGACCCTGGAGATCACCCTGTTCGGACGCGGTGCGCACGCCTCCATGCCGCACCGGGCGGTCGACCCTGTGGTGTTGGCGGCCTCGGTGGTGATGAAACTGCAGACGGTGGTGTCCCGTGAGCTGCCGCCGGGCAAGTTCGCGGTGGTCACCGTGGCGTCGGTGGAGGCCGGAAAGGCCAACAACGTCATCCCGGACACCGCCCGTCTGGCGTTGAGCTGCCGGTTCTACGAGGAGCCGATGCGGGCCCGGGCGTTGGACGCGATCAAACGCATCGTCCGGTCCGAGGCGGCCGCGGCCGGCTGCGAACGCGAGCCGGACTTCAAGTTCCTCGGCCGCCTGGACGCCACCGACAACGACGAGAACGTCTTCTCCCTGGTGCGTCCGCATTTCGACGACTTCTTCGGCGAGGACTCACTCGACATGGAACCGTGGACGGCCTCGGAGGATTTCTCGGTGATCCCGCGGGCATTCGGTGCGCCGTACCTGTTCTGGACGGTGGGGATCACCCCGCGGGCCCAGTGGCGCCGCGCGGACCAGGCCGGACGCCTGGACATCGACATTCCCACCAACCACAACCCGGGGTTCCTTCCGGATCTGTCGACCCTGCCGGTGACCTCGAAGGCGGCGGCGGTGGCGGTGCTGGGGTGCCTGGGGCACCAGTGGCCGGACGCCCCGGCGAACTGGTCGGTGGACACCGGGGTGGCCAATGGGATGGACGCCAAGGCGGTGCGTCGGGCCCGGGTGGAGACCTCTCCGGCGAACTAGGGCCGGGCTGTTTCAGCCGGTCCTACTTCAGCCAGTCGACGAGGGAATCGGCCAGGGGAGTGGTCGGACGACCGATCAGCTCGGACAGTGCGCCCGGGTTCGGGTCCTCCAACTCACCGGCGGCGATGGCGGCATCGGTGCTGACAAGGAAGCCGACCAGTCCCTCCGGCAGACCCGCCTCCGCGAGGATCGCGGCATGCTGCTCACCGGAGACCTCGTTCAGGGCGACCTGGGTTCCGGAGACTTCGGTGATCGCGGCCACCAGGTCCGCCATGGTGAAGGAGGTGTCGCCGCCGAGTTCGTAGGTGCCCGGTGCCGGCTCCTCTGCGGTGAGTACGGTAGCGGCGGCTGCAGCGAGGTCGGCACGGGTGGCGGAGCTGACCCGGCCGTTGCCGGCACTGGAGAGCAAGGTGCCGGTGGACACGGCCTGGGTGACGGTGTCCGTGTAGTTCTCGGTGTACCAGCCGTTGCGCAGCAGGGCGACATCGAGGTTGTCGCTGGTGTCCGCGAGTAGCTTCTCGGTCTCCTGGTGCTCCGGGGCGACGGCGATGATCGAGGCGGTGTCGGTGTGAAGGAAGCTGGTGTAGGCCAGGAAGCTCACACCGGCGGCCTCTGCGGCGTCGATGACGGCCTTGTGCTGGGGGACGCGCTGGCCGATGGCGTTTCCGGAGACCAGCAGGAGACGGTCGACACCGGTGAGGGCGTCGGCGAGGGTGTCAGTCTGGTCGTAGTCGAAAGCGCGGACCTCGATGTCCTTCTCAGCCAGGTCAGTGGCCTTCTGCGGGTCGCGGGCGAGGGCGACGAGATTGCTGGCGTCGGTGCGGGCGAGCAGTGCCTCGGCGACGTGTGCTCCGAACTGTCCGGTGGCTCCGGTGAATGCGATGGTCATGGTCTGGTCCTCTGCTGTGGTGCGTTCTAGGGTACTTACTTTTCGTAAGCACTTACCCAAAGTAAGTCATATGCGATAGGATGTCAACAGTACTGGTCTTGATGATCTTCCGGCTCCGACGAAAGGACGGCCTACGGTGCAACAGCAGCTCGACATCTTCGAGCCTCGATGCCCCTCCCGGGAGGTGCTCCGTCACATCACCGGCAAGTGGGGGCCGATGGTGCTGATCGCCTTGGATGACGGTCTCACCAGGTTCGGTGAACTGCACCGTCGAATCGGCGGGTCGAGTGAACGGATGCTCTCACAGACACTGTCCGCGTTGACCGCCGACGGGGTAGTCACCCGGGACCTCGACGACAATGGCCGTCCCGTCTACGGACTCAGTGCCGAGGGTCGTGCGATCGCCGGACACCTCAGGGGTCTGGGAGATGTGATCTACCGGCTCCTCGATGCCGCCGGCTACGCCCCTCCTGACAAGAAGGACGAGTTCGAGCCGGTTTCGCAGGGCTGACGCCCCGGTATCCCTGGTGCGGGCCAGGATGTCCCCCTCCCCGGCCCGGGCGTTGCTACCGTACTGGATCCTGCAGACCGAAGGTCTCGATGACCTCGGTACGGCGACGCTTCTCCAGCACGAAGGACAGCACCGGGATCACGCCGGCGAGGATGGTGGTGACCCACTTCGTCGGCTCCCAGCGGGCCTTGACGCCCAGGTCCAGGCACATGACGCAGTAGACGATGAAGATCAGACCGTGGATCTGGCCCACCAGTGAGAACCAGCCGGGTTCTGCAATGTCCATCTGCGGGAACACGATGTACTTCAGGATCATCTCGACGCACAGGAACAGCAGGAACACGCCGGTGATGTAGGCCAGGACCGAGTAACGGGTCAGGGCGCCTTTCACGCGGCGGGCGCGGTCGTCGGAGACGGGTGCTGCAGAGGTGTTGCTCATCGGGGGTCCGTGGTTCCTGTTCTGTCTGTGTTGTTGGCGGTGCTGGCGGTACTCCCGCTGCCGGCTTCCCGTGCCTGGCGAGCGGCGCGACGCCGGTCATCGACGAAGGCGGGCGCGGTGCTGGCGGTGCCGCCAGCACCGGTGGAGGCCTTGCCGTCGAGGTGACGGTTGTTGTCCAGCTCGTCCAGGATGTCCTGCGGGATCTCCCGCGGCGCGTCCGCGGTTTTGTCCTTGGCGACCGCGGGCGCCTCCTCACCGAGGACCCGCTCGCGCTCGTACTCCATGTACTTGCGGTAGGCGATGATGAAGAAGGCGCCGAAAGCGGGCCACTGCATGGCGTAACCGAGGTTCTGGAAGGATCCGCCGCCGCTGCTCCAGCGTTCCCACTGCCACCACGCCAGGCCGATCGTCGCCAGGACGGCGAGCGTCAGGAATGACAGCTGGATGACCCGGACGCGCGTGGAGAACGGGTTGGCCTTCTTGGGGTGGGCTTTCTGGGCGGTACCGGTGTCGCCGGTGACATCATCGGGCACGGTCTCAAGGGTACCCCTGGTGGTCGACAGGTTCGAATCCGCTACGATGTCTCTCGCACCCACGAGCGGGGTGTACGCGCCCGTGGCGGAATTGGCAGACGCGCCAGGTTTAGGTCCTGGTGTCTACGGACGTGGGGGTTCAAGTCCCCCCGGGCGCACGATCAACCGGTGCCGGTGTCGCTACGCGTACCCGAATCGGTCGGCCGACTACACGTGAGATGACCGATCCGGGTACGCGTAGCGACAATGACGCATAATGGGGCGGGTGTTTACCGCAGGGGGAGGGCGGGTCGCCCCGGAGGAAATGGTGGAAGAATCTACGGTATGTCCGAACTGATCTTCCTTCTCGTGGGCCTGGTCGTCGGCCTGGCGGCCGGTGGGGCAGGTGCGTTCTGGGCGTCTCGACGTGCCAGGAGAGCGCTGCGGCAGGGTGGTCGGGCCGGGGAACTGAGTCCCCACGAGCATCTGTGGGGCGACTGGGAGGTGCACCAGGAGGCCGACGTGTGGGGTAGTCACCCGGAGCATCCGGTCGCCTTCGACGTCACCCAGAAGCGTCACTGTCAGATCTGCGGCTACACCGAGTTCCACACCGAGCGCTTCTGAAGAGGCGTTTCTGAGCCAGATCATTCATCACGCCAACGTAATCTGAGTCGCACCGGTAGCTTTCAATGAGAAAGCATGACCGACGTTGACACAGGAGACCCCATGGCAGAGCAGGCACCACCGGATCAGACATCGGCGAGGGCATCGGCCAACCAGGGACCGGCAGACCGGGTGCCACCGGTCACCCGGCGCCGTTTCCTCGGCCTCGCCGGAATCGCCGGCGTCGCCGCCGGTGGCACGGTCCTGTGGTCCAGCTCAGCCACGCAGTCCGGCAACGCCTGGGCCGGCACCGCCGCGGGCGACGGTACCGGCGGCGACAGTGGCGGGGGGTCAGGCGAGATGCTCGTCGGACGCGGCATCGCCGACTCCACCGGCGAACCCCTCGGCGCCGGCATGGACGGCTACGCGGTCCAGGAGCAGACCACCGTCGGCATCCGCCAGCGGCTCTACTCCCGCGCCTTCATCTTCCAGTCCGGTGGCTCCTGCCTGGTCCACGTCACCGTCGACACCCCGCTGATGTTCCAGTCGGTGTTCCTGGAGGTCGTCCGCCGCCTCCGGGCGTCCTACGGAGACACCTACACCACGGACAACGTCGTCATCAGCGCCACACACACCCACGTCGGCCCCGGTGGACGCTCCGGCCACGCCATGGTCGACCTCGTCTCCCTCGGCTTCCGCCCCGTCACCTTCGAGGCGCAGGTCACCGGCATCGTGCGCTCGATCGAGCGGGCCCATGCCGACATCGCGCCGTCCGACCTCACCCTGCTCTCCAGTGAGGTCGAGGAGGTCGGTGCGAACCGCTCGCGTCACGCTTTCGACCGCAACCCGGCCGCCGACCGCGCGGAGAATCCGGACGGTATCGACCGCACCGCCGTCACCCTGCACGTGACCCGCGGCGGCACCCCGATCGGCCTGGTCAACTGGTACTCGGTGCACCCCACCAGCTTCAGTCACGAGATCAAGCACATCTCCGGCGACAACAAGGGCTATGCCGCCTGGTCCACCGAGGTGGCCGCCGGGGTCGATCACGCGAACCTCGCCGCAGCCCCGTTCGTCGCCGCATTCTCGCAGGGTGCGCCCGGCGACATCACCCCGAACATGGGCCTGGAGCCGGAGTCCGGCCCCGGTGGTCCGGGCATGGCCGGGCAGGCGAAGTCGGTGGAGATCCTCGGTACCCGGCAAGCCGCCGGAGCGTCCCGCGATGCGGGGAGTCCGCTGGACATGGCAGGACGCACCGGCGTTGCCGGACGCTCCCGATGGGTCGACATGCACCGTGTGCAGGTCGACGGGAAGTGGACGCCCGACGGTTCCGCAGGACGCACCGGCCCGGCGGTGCTCGGCGCGGCTTTCGCGGCGTCCAGCCAGGAGGACGGCGGCGGACTGGACATCGACATCGGACTCAACGAGGCCGAGCGCGGCGGCTCGCCGTGGGTGCGTGAACTCAACAACCTCGCGCCGATCCCGGAGGACGTCCGCGGGGTGCATGCGCCGAAGGACACGCTGCTGCCGATGGGCTACATCGACGGGCTGATCCAGCAACGCCACCTGTTCGGGGTGTGGCGCATCGGTGGGCTGGTCATCGCACACCTCGGGTTCGAGCCGACGACGACCTCGGGGCTGCGGATCCGGCAGACGATCGCCGCGGCGATGGACGTGCCGGAGACCAATGTGGTGGTGCAGGGATACAGCTGCGGTTACGGCCACTACATCACCACGCCGGAGGAGTATGAGCGTCAGGAGTACGAGGGGGGCGCGACCGCGTTCGGACGCCTGACGCTACCGGCCGTCCAGCAGGTCTTCGACGGTCTGGCGGGGGCGCTCGCCTCCGGTGGGTCGGTGGAGACCGGTGGACCGGCGGGTGACCTGACCGGGGTGATCCCGGACAGTCCGGCGGCCATCGACCTGGTCGACACCGCGCCGATGGGCAAGAAGTTCGGTGACGTGCTGTCCGTGGAACCCGGCCGGGAGGTCTCGGCCGGGCAGCGGGTCACCGTGAAATTCGCCGGCGCGAACCCGAACAACAACCTGCGGTTGGAGGAGGGCTACCTGCGCATCGAGAAGGACGGTGAGCTCGTCGCCCATGATTCGTCCTGGGAGACCCTGCTGACCTTCCACAAGAACCTCACCGAGACCACCACCGTCGTCTCCTGGAACACCGCCGATGTCGCGCCGGGGACGTACACGGTGATTCTGCGCGGTGACTGGAAGGACATCAGCCAGAAGAAGCACTCTTTCAGCGGGAGTGTCGACATCCGGGTGCGCTGATCGTCATGATGGTGTCGGGTCACCATGATCCGGCGTTGGCCTCGGCATCATCCGCCGGGGACGACACACCCACATCTCGAGGAGAGAGATCATGAAGTACGCACTACTGCTGATGGGCCACCACACCGATCCCGCCTGCGGCGAGGACGGCGGACCGGCCCCCGAGGAGTTCTTCGCCTTCGACCAGGAGATCCAGGCCGCCGGGGTGGTCGTCCACTCCTTCGCCCTGGAGGACCAGGAGGACGGCGTGAAGGTCGGCACCGACGGCTCGGGGGAGCACGTCGTGACCTCGGGGCCGTTCGCCGAGGTCAACGAGTTCGTCGGGGGTGGCTACATCATCGACGTTCCCGGCATCGACGAGGCCATCGACTGGGCGAAGAAGAGCCCCGGTTCCGCTGCCGGCGGGCACGTCGAGATCCGTCCGCTCGCACCGTACTGATGTCCTCCGGCCGGACGGTCGCCGCACTGGACGGGATCGGGCAGGACGGCCGCGCCCGGCTGCTCGCCACGCTCATCCGCCGGTTCGGGGACCTCGACCTCGCCGAGGACAGTCTCCAGGACGCCTTCGCCCAGGCCCTGCGCACCTGGCCGGACTCCGGGGTGCCGGATTCCCCGGAGGCGTGGCTGACCACCACGGCCAAACGCAAGGCCCTGGACGTCATCCGTCGGGACGCCAACCTGGCCAGGAAACTCGCTGAGCTGCACATCGAGCAGGGCATCGAGCAGGGCGGCGGTTCACCGGATGCCGTCCAAGGCGCTGCACCGGACACCGTCCTGACCACCGGTGCCGCAGTCACAGACGACCAACTCGCCCTGGTTTTCGCCTGTGCCCACCCGGCGCTGCGACCGCGGGACCGGGTGGCGCTGACGCTCCGGTTCGTCGGTGGCCTGTCCACCGAGGACGTCGCCCATCTCCTTCTTGTCTCGGTGCCCACGATGCAGCAGCGCATCGTCCGGGCGAAGAAGCGGATCAACACATTGGGCATCCGGTTCACCGTCCCGGGGCCGGAGGATCTGCCCGAACGGCTTGCCGTGGTGCTGCGGGTGATCTACCTGCTGTTCACCGACGGATCTGCGCGCCGGACCGGGGAGCCGCATGTCCGGGAGGACCTGACTGATGAGGCGGTGCGGCTGGCCCGGCTGGTCCATGGCCTGCTGGAAGGTCGGCCGGAGTGTTCGGCGGAGGTCAACGGTCTGCTGGCACTGCTGGTGCTGAGCCAGGCCCGCCGCAGTACGCGGGTGGATGACCAGGGCAGGCCGGTTCCGCTGAAGGAGCAGGACCGTTCCCGGTGGGACACTGCGCTGATCTCTGAGGGCCTCGGACTGGCGGAGACCGCCGCCGGTACAGAAGGGGCCGGGACCTATGCGATCCAGGCGGCGATCGCGGCAGTCCATGCGGAGGCCCCGACCTTCGAGGAGACGGACTGGGAGCAGATCGCCGTGCTCTACCGGATGCTGGAGCGCTACGAGTCCGGCCCGGTGGTCAGGCTCGCCGCGGCGGTCGCCACGGGCAGGGCGCTGGGCCCGGAGCGGGGACTGGCGGCGCTGGACGCCCTGGTCGGCGACGGTGATGATGCAGAGCTTCTCCAGCGGTTCCGCCCGTTCCACATCGCCCGGGCGGTCACCCTCGAGGAGCTGGGTCGTGTGGATGAAGCCAATGCCGAATACCGGAGGGCCCTTGAGCTACCGGGTAACCAGAGTGAGGACGCTGCTCTCACCGGCATGCTTCCGAACCCCGATATACCGCACCCTGAGTGACCAGGCCCTGGACTGTCGCACCTCACCCCTGACTGGTCGGGCCGCCTACAGAACGTCCTTGGCGATGCGGGCGACGTGCCCGGTGGCCTTCACGTTGTACTTGGCCAGCGCAATCTTGCCCTCCTCGTCGACGAGGAACGTCGACCGGATGACCCCCTGCACGATCTTGCCGTAGTTCTTCTTCTCGCCGAAGGCCCCGTAGGCGGTCATGACCTCCTTCGACTCGTCCGACAGCAGCGGGAAGGTCAGCTCCTGGTCGTCACGGAACTTCGCCAGCTTGTCGACCTTGTCCGGCGAGATTCCCAGCACGTCGATCCCGGCCTCGTTGAGCTCGGCCAGGGAGTCGCGGAAGTCGCAGGCCTCCTTGGTGCAGCCCGGGGTGTTGGCCCGCGGGTAGAAGTAGACGATGACCTTGCGTCCGCGGAAGTCGGAGAGGCTGACGTCCTGGCCTTTGTCGTCGGTGAGGGTGAACTCCGGGGCGGTGTCGCCGACCTCGAGAATGACTTTGGACGATTCGTTGCTTTCGTTGCTCATGGTGCCCGAGTGTACGTTGGGGGACGGACTCAACGCGGCCTTGTCGGCGGTTCCGCTGCAACGCCGTCCCCGGAGAACGTACAATGCCAGAGAACCTTAACGACTTATCACGCAGGAGACTTCAGTGGCCCGCAATATCGACGCCATCCAGAGCGACATCGAGCGCACCCGTGAACAGCTCGCCAAGACTCTCGACGAGCTGAGCGTCCGCACGGCGCCGAAGAACCTCGCGGAGGACGCAAAGAAGCAGGTCTCCGACGTGCTCAGCAACCCGAAGGCGCAGCTGGCCATCGGCGGTGTCGTGGCCGGTCTCGGCCTGATCGTGGCCCTGACGGTCAACAGCAAGCGCAACGAGAAGAAGCAGATCAAGGAGATCCAGCGTCTCCTGGCCGACGCCCGCTCCTAGCGAACCGGCTGGTCACGCCACGTCCGGCAACAGCTCCCGCCGACCGACACCCCGGTCCGCCCCCGATGCACGACGCATCGCGGTGGTGGCCGGGGTGTTCGGCATTGCTGTGGCAGTCGGCGCGGTGTGCGACCACCTGGGGGTTCCCGCCGCCTGGATCTTCGCCTTCCTGGTGGTCTTCGGCGTCTACGCGATCATCTCCGACCGGCAGACGACACCATCGAAGCAGGTGATGCGGCCGGCCCAGGTGGTGATCGCGATGGTGTGTGTCGCGCCGCTGGTGGAGTTGGACGGCCCGACGGTCCTCGGCTACCTCGGGCCCACGGCCATCGCCCTCACGGTGACCTTGGCGTTGTGCGGGGCGGCGGCATGGCTGCTGTGGCGTTCTGGGGCGGCGAGTGCGGTCAGCGCATTGCTCGCCACCTTGGCCGGCGGGGCCAGTGGGATGACGGTGCTGGCCACCGAGCTGAAGGAGGACGTCCGCTTCGTGGTGTTGACGCAGTACCTGCGGCTGTCGCTGGTGGTGCTGACCTTGCCGGCGTTCGTGCAACTGTTTGCGATGGGGTCAGGGTCGTCCGGGGATGTGACGGGGGAGGCCGGGGACGTCGGGACCGCTGCCGGGGCCGTCACCGACACCGTCGCCTGGTGGACACCGCAGTGGCAGCCGGCGGTGGGCGCTGTGGTGGTGTGGGCGTTGGTGTGGCTGGTCGTGCGGGCCACCCGCCGGTGGGTCAACCTTCCGGTACCGTACCTGCTGGTGTCGATGCTGGTGACATGGCTGGGCAGTGTCCTCGGTATCCCGGAGCAGTGGCTGGTCCCGCAGGGGCTGGTGTTGGTCGCCGCCTATGCGGTGATCGGGGTGCAGGCCGGTGGCTCGTTGACCAAGACGGCTCTACGCCAGTTCCGGGGCAGCCTGCCGCTGATCCTCGCGGCGGTGGTGGCCATGATCGCCGGGGCGATCGTGGCGGCGTTGTTGATCGCCAGGTTCACCGACATCGCCCTGTTGGACGCCTACCTGGCGACGGTGCCCGGCGGGATCTACGCGGTGCTGGCCTTCGCTCACGAAGCAGGGTCGGAACCCGTGGTCACGGTGGTGCAGGTGATGCGGACGCTGGCGATGCTGGTCATCGGTGGCTACCTGCCGACCATGATCGCCTGGTGGGGGAGGCGCCGGGGCAGGAGACGCGGGGCGGCGTCCTGACGTTCAGGGCAACTCGCACCCAACCCCCAGGGTTCTCACACTCAGCGTTGGTAACCTGATGCAACTATGAGCTTCATCTGGAATTTCCTGGTCCGTGCCGCGGCCACCGCCGCCGCACTGTGGGTCGTGGTCTACTTCGTCTCCGGCGTGACGGTCAGTGCGCCGGTCGAGCCCCTCATCGGCGACGGCTCCAACGACCGCCTGTGGGTGTTCCTCGGCAGTGCGGCGGTGATCCTGCTGCTGAACATGACCGTGCGTCCCGTGCTGCACATCCTGGGACTGCCGCTGTCGATCCTCACGCTGGGGCTGTTCGCTCTGGTGATCAATGCCCTGGTATTCCTGCTGGCCGGCACCCTGTCGCAGGCGATCGGCCTGGGCCTGATGGTGGACAGCTTCATGGCGGCGTTCTGGGGCGCGATCATCATGGCCGTGGTCAACTGGATCCTCGGACCGATCACCGGGCTACTGTCGGCCCGGTAGCGGTCGCGCAGGCCCGCTGCGACCTGAGTTCCTTGCCGACGGGGATCGTTGCGTTGCCGCGCAGTTCGTTGGCGCGCAGTCCTAGGAGGACTGCAGTTTCGCCATGAGCTTGGCCATCAGGGTGATGGATTTCGTCGGCAGCAGTCGGCCCAGGGTGTCCATCGCCACGGCGTCCTTACCGATGCGCACCCGCGGCTTACCGGTCTTGATGGCGCTGACGATGGCCGCCGCGGCGTCCTGCGGGGTGGTGAGCCTGGACGCTGCGGCCTCGGCCTCGGCGGCGGCCTCCTCCGCGGTCTTTCCGGAGGGTGTCGACACCCCGGAGTTGGCGGTGATGTCGGTGGCCACCCCGCCGGGGAAGACGATGCTCACCGACACGGAGCTCTTGAGCAGTTCGGCCTGCAGCCCCTCGGTGAACAGTTTCACCGCGGCCTTCGACGCACCGTAGGCGCTCTGCCCGGGCACCGGGACGAGCCCGCCCATGGAGGAGACATTGACCACGGCGGCCTTGGGACGCTCCAGCAGTGCCGGCAGGAGTGCCTTGGTGGTGTTCACCGTGCCCCAGAAGTTCACGTTGATGACCCGTTCGATGGCGTCGTAGTCCAGGTCGTTGATGTCGATGAACTCCTGGATGATGCCGGCGACGTTGACCAGGCCGTCGACCGGGCCGGCGGCGGTGATCTCGGCGGCGACGGCGGTGACGGCCTCGCGGTCGGCGATGTTGACCTGGTGGGGGACGAGCTGGTCGGGCTGGGCGCCGACCGAGGCGAGTCCGGAGATGTTCAGGTCGAGGACGTGGACGGTGGCGCCCTGGTCCAGCAGCTGACGGGTGACCTCACGGCCGATGCCGGCGCCTCCGCCGGTGACGACGATGACCGAGTCCTTGATGTTCATGGCGTTCACGGTGATTTCCCTCCTGGTGGGTTTGGTGACCTCCATTGTCCGTGCTCGGGCGGGACGGTGGGGAAGTTTATCGGCCAGTGTGGGCTATCCGACCACAACCGGGGGTGAGGGATACGAAGGGACCCCAGTCGGGTGACGGTGTCGTCCCGGCTGGGGTCTTCTGTGGTGCGTCATCAGGGACTTGAACCCCGAACCCGCTGATTAAGAGTCAGCTGCTCTGCCAATTGAGCTAATGACGCAGTGTTGACATCCGGCCCGGCGAGGCCTTGTTGGCAACGAGGGAAACTATAGACCGCACGATGATTGCAGCGCAAATTCCCAGGTAGGGATATGTTTCTGTGCTTATATGTGTTGTGTGGGTGTGGCTGTGTCCTTCCGGAGTCGGTCCGGAGCAGGTGGAGGGTCCCGGAGGGGGCGAGCGGGTGGAGGGTTCCGGAGCGGGAGGGCGGGAGCGGGCGGCGGGAATGGGAGTGACGGAGGGGGGGGAGGTGCAGGGGGTGCGGTGACGGATACTGCCGGACATAGGCGGAGACTATCGGGCGTGGCCACGCAAACCTGACGCAAACCTGCAGCGCTTGGTGGGTAACGATTAGGACACAATGTCCCGGATCGTGGCTTTTTCGCTTCTCGGAATCGCGGAGTCGCACCTAAGATGAACCGTGAGAGATCCACCACGAAGTGATCGACCCACACCGTCCGGCAGCTGCTGCAGGCTGTCGGACGGCACTGGTCGGAGAAGAGACAGAACACACCATGCTTTCCCGTTTCGGCCGCGGCCGAATCCTGC
Source organism: Candidatus Corynebacterium faecigallinarum (assembly GCF_052264515.1). Classification (NCBI taxonomy): domain Bacteria; kingdom Bacillati; phylum Actinomycetota; class Actinomycetes; order Mycobacteriales; family Corynebacteriaceae; genus Corynebacterium; species Candidatus Corynebacterium faecigallinarum. Next base: position 25,207 of record NZ_JBQQOC010000016.1, on the reverse strand, counting down.
GTTCCATCGTTGCGGCCACGGGTGCCGCCGCACTACTTGCCACCTCCGCCTGCACCATCGACGGGGACAATGACACAGACACCGACACCACGCCCGCCGCGCAGGCCGAGGACAGTGACAGCGATGCCGACGACGCTGTCGAGCTGACCACCAACGTCGAGGACGATGACACCGACGTGAAGGTCGATGAGCCGATCATCGTCCAGGACAGTGAAGGCATCGACTCCGTCTCGCTCACCGACGGCATGGGCACCGAGGTCGAGGGCTCGTTCAACGACGACGAGACCGAGTGGACCTCAGACGGCAAGCTGGACTACTCCACCACCTACAGCCTCGAGGCCACCGGCGGCGACGAGTCCCTGTCGACGTCCTTCACCACCTTCAGCCCGGCAGCCGTGACCAACGGTGCACTGTCGCCGCTGCCCGAGTCCACGGTCGGTGTGGGCCAGTCCATCGCCATGCGCTTCGACGCGGTCCCGCAGGACCGTCAGGCCGTGCAGGACGCCATCACCGTGACCACCGAGCCCCAGGTGGAGGGTGCCTTCTACTGGATCAGCGCCCAGGAGGTCCGCTGGCGTCCGGAGGAGTACTGGGCCCCCGGCACCGAGGTCACCGTCGACGCCGACCTGGTCGGCACGGATCTCGGCGGAATGTACGGCCAGGTCGACCGCAGTTCGTCCTTCACCATCGGCGACGATGTCCGCGCGGTGGCCGACGATGCCACCAAGACCGTCACCGTGACGCGCAACGGTGAGATGGTCAAGACCATGCCCACTTCGATGGGTATGCCCGGTTTCGAGACTCCGGAGGGCATCTTCCAGATCGGCGACCAGCTCGATGCGATGACCATGGACTCCACCACCTACGGCCTGGCCCTTGACGCCGGCGGATACGTCACCGACGTGCAGTACGCCACGCAGATGTCGTACTCCGGCATCTACTTCCACGCCGCACCGTGGTCGGTGTGGGCACAGGGCAACACCAACACGTCGCACGGCTGCCTGAACCTCTCGGTGGAGGACGCCCAGTGGGTCTACGAGAACCTCAAACGCGGTGACATCGCCGAGGTCAAGGGCACCGGTGGTCCGGCTCAGACGGTGAACGACGGCCTCGGTGACTGGAACATCCCGTGGGACGAGTGGGAGGCCGGCAACGCCGACGTGTAGCGGTGTTGACCAGGGGGATCACAGCGGGGGCTGCTCGGTGGGGAAGCGGTAGAACTGGTGGCTGCGGAACATCAGGGGAGCGTGGCCGACCATGTCCGCGGCGGCGGGGGCGTCGCTGTGGCCGTCGGCCCCACGGGTCACCGCGGTGACCTCGGCGGCGACCAGGGTGGACGCCCCGACCCGCAAGGTGTCCAGGGTATGGGCGCGCATCACCGCCAGGGCGTCCGGCAACAGCGGTTCCCCGCTGTCCGCCCGTGACCAGCGCTGTTCGTCGCTGAACCGGGTCCCGGCGGAGCGGGAGAACTGGTAGGCGACATCCGCCTGCTGCTCGTTGAGGAAGTGGATCAGGTAGGACGACGCCCGCAGGATCGCCCCGGCGCTGCCGTCTGCCTTGGTCAGTGAGAAGGACACTGCCGGGGGATCAACCGCCAGCGAGGCGATGCTGGAGACCGTGATCCCGACATCCGTCCCGTCCACATTCGCGGTGATCAGCGCGACACCGGTGGGGTGACGGCGGAACGCGGTCCGGAAGTTCTCGCCGGTGATGTCCTCTGAAGCCATGCCACCAACCTACCCTCGACCCCTGCGGTGTTGTTGCGGCACCCTTACCTGTGGCTTCCTGCGTGTGCTTCGCCGCGTGCTAGGCTCGGCCACACACCTGGGCGAGGGAGCCGTAACCAGGGGAAACGCAAGGACGGCCACGACTATCGAAGATCATTGACCCCGATACCGTGGAGTATTCCCCATGGCCTGGACCATTCTCATCATCTCCGGCCTCTTCGAGGCCGTCTGGGCGACGGCACTCGGCCGCATCGACGGACTGACCCGCCCCCTGCCCATCGCCGTCTTCGTCGGTGGGCTCACCATCAGCATGGCTGGGCTCTGGTGGGCGATGCGCGATCTCCCCACCGGCACCGCCTATGCGGTGTGGGTGGCGGTCGGCGCGGTGACGACGGTGGCCTATGCCGCGGCAACGGGGGACGAGACACTGAACCTCGCCAAGATCATCTTCCTGGGGATGATCATCGGCGGGGTCGTGGGGCTGAAGATGGCCTCCTGAAGGTCGCGTCCTGAGAGTCGCGTCCTGACAATCGCGTTCTAGAAGTAGTTCGCGATGCGCCCGGCCGGGGTGTCGAGGACCTCGACGTCGGTGCCGAAGATCCTGGTCAGGACCTCGTCCTGGATAACCTCCTCCGGGGTGCCGAACACGGTCACCTGGCCGTCGTTCATCGCGCAGATGTGGTCGGCGTAGCGTGCGGCGAAATTGATGTCGTGCAGCACGATGATCACCGTACGGTTCAGTTCGTCGGCGGCCCGGCGTAGCTGCTTCATCATCTGGACGGAGTGTTTCATGTCCAGGTTGTTCAGCGGCTCGTCCAGCAGGACGTACTCGGTGTTCTGGGCGAGCACCATCGCCACGTAAGCGCGCTGGCGCTGGCCGCCGGAGAGCTGGTCGAGGTAGCGGTTCTCGAACTGCTTCAGGTTGAGGAAGTCGATGGCCTCGGAGATGTACTTCTCGTCCTCGACGTTCAACTTTCCGTGCGAGTAGGGGTAGCGTCCGAAACCGACGAGCTGGCGCACGGTCAGCCGGGTGACGAAGTGGTTCTCCTGGCGCAGGATCGACAGGTGCTTGGCCACCTCGCCGGACTTCTTGCCCAGGATGTCCATCCCGCCGACGGTGATGCTGCCGGCATCCGGCTTCTGGAGCCGTCCGATCATGGTCAGGATGGTGGACTTGCCGGCGCCGTTGGGGCCGACCAGGGCAGTCACTCCGCCGGTCGGGATCTCGAGGTTGACCGGGCCGATGGTGGTCTCGGCGCTGTAGAACTTGGTGAGGTTCTCTACGGTGATCACAGGCGTCCCTTTCGCAGGATGAAGAACAGGAAGACGGTGCCGCCGACGAGTTCGATGATGATGGTCACCGCGCCTTCGGCGTAGAAGAAGTTGCGCATGATGAAGTACGAGCCGATCAGCACGATATAACCGATCAGAACGGCGACCGGCAGGATCAGCCGGTGGTCGTAGGTGTCGGTCAGCTGGTAGGCCAGTGTGGCCACCAGGAAGCCGAGGAAGGTCATCGGGCCGACCATGGACGTGGTCATCGCCATGAGGATCGAGATCAGCAGCAGCAGGATTATCAGTTCCCGCTTGTGGTTGATACCCAGGTTGTTGGCGGTGTCGCGACCCAGGGCGACGACGTTCATCCGGCGGGAACGCAGGTACAGGATGGTGCAGACCACCGCGACGACCGGGATCACGATCGGGAAGTTGTCGGTGTTGGCGTTGCTCACGTTGCCGAAGGTGCGGGCGGTGAGCACGTCGAACTCATTGGGTTCCAACAGACGCTGCATGAAGGTCGACAGTGAACCGAGACCACCGCCGATGACGATACCCACCAGCAGCATCACGTGGATATTGCCCAGTTTTCCGCTGAGTAGCCAGGTGAACAGGGTGACGGCGAACAGGACCATCAGGCCCGACTGCAGCAGGAACTGGGTCGTGCCGGTGAAGGCGGCCAGGCCCGCGGTGCCGAGGAAGAAGATCACCGCGGTCTGCACGGCGACGTACAGGGATTCGAACCCCATGATCGACGGGGTGATGATGCGGTTGTTCGTGGCGGTGTGGAAGGACACCGTGGCGAAGGCCTGGCAGAACGCCACGATGAGCATCGTGATGATCGCATTCATCCGTATCTCGGCGATCGTCCAGTAGCCGGACGAGCCGAAGGGCATCGGGTTGCCGTAGCACATGTGGGCGATGGTGAAGCCCACGGCGACAATGACCAAAGCGGTGACCAGGATGATGTACTTGGTCCGCTGACGGGGCTGGGCGAAGGGCCCGGAGTGCCGCTTCTGTGAGCGGATGTCGGACGCTTCGGCATCGGCACCGGTTGCGGTTCCTGGAGCCGAGGTATCTTTCAGTACTGACTTCTTATCGCGCATAGCGGCGGCTCCTCACCAACAGCATGACGAAGACGATCGCGCCGAGGATGCCGAGGATCAGTGACACCGGGACCTCGAAGGGCATGATCACGGTACGGGCGATGATGTCGCAGATGATCAGGATCCACATGCCCAGCATCGCCACCCAGGGCAGGTTCGAGCGCAGGTTGTCGCCGCGGAACATCGAGACGATGTTCGGCACGATCAGTCCCAGGAACGGCAGGTTGCCGACCACCACGGTGACCACTCCGGTGACCACGGCGATCATCATGATGCCGACGAACAGGACCTGGCGGTAGTTCAGGCCGACGTTTGTGGCGATGTCCTTGCCCAGGCCGGCGACGGTGAACCGGTCGGCGACGATGAATATGAGTATCAGCACGACCAGGACGATGAACAGGAGTTCATAGCGTCCCCGTACGATGCCGGTGAAGCTACCGGCGAACCAGATGCCCAGCTGCTGCAGCATCTCGGTCTGCAGTGCGACGTAGGTCGAGACAGACCCGACGACCGCACCGAGCATGATGCCGACGATCGGCACGATCAGCGAAGACTTCAGTGTGACCCGCTGCAGGAACAGGAAGAAGACGATTGTTCCGGCCAGGGCGAAGATGATCGCACCGACCATGCGGGTGAACAGACTGGCACCGGGGATCATCACCATGGTCAGGATCAGTCCCAGACCGGCCCACTCGGTGGTGCCGGTGGTGGTGGGTTCGACGAACTTGTTCTGCGTCAGCAGCTGCATGACCAGACCACACATGGCCATCGCCGCACCGGCGAGCGCCAGGGCGATGGTGCGGGGGATACGGGTGATCCCGAACATCCGCCACCCGTCCTCGGCACCGGTGATGTCGTAGACACCGATGAAGAGGGAGGCGATGATGAGGCCGATGGTGATGAGGATGCCGATGAGGATCGGCCAGGTCGTGCGCCACCAGGAGGGCTTCGGTGGCGGAGCCAGGGGTGGGGATTCCTTCTCCTGGGGCACGGGTGGTGCGGAGGTCATGGGTGTCCTGTCTGCGCTTTTCGCACGACAACGCCCGGAACCGGACGTTTCGCAGGTCAAGGCCTGTGTCTCGTACTGGTCCCGGGCTGAGTCGCGCGGGTGGGTCTCACGTGGGGAGGATTACTCCGCGGCGTCCTCGAAGGCGTCGGCGATGGTGTTCAAGACCTCGGTGTAGGCCTCGATGTCCTCGGTGCGGTAGAAGTTGTTCGGGAACAGGATGATGTTGTCCTCCTGCACCGCGGTGACGTTCGACAGAGCCTCGGAGTCGGCGATCAGCTCCTGGGCCGAGTGGTACTCGGGCTCGTCGGCGCTGACGGCGGCGTCACGGTCCATGACGATGATCCAGTCCGGGTTGGAGTCGGCGATGGCCTCCACGGAGACATCGTCGCCCTGGTGGTTGGAGGAGCCGTCGGCGTCGTAGGCCGGGGTCAGGTCCAGCATGTCGAAGACCGGGCCGACGGAGCGGCCGGTGGACGGTGCGGAGTAGTTGATGTCGCCACCGGAGGTCAGCAGACCCATGACGGTCTCATCCGAGTTGTAGGCGGCGGCAGCGCGGTCCTTTGCCTCGTCGAAGTCCTCGATCAGGTCTTCGGCCTCATCTTCCTTCTCGAAGATCTCACCGATCAGGGTGGTGATCTCCTTGAGGGTCTCCTCCAGCGGCTGGTTGCTCTCGCCCTCGGAGTCCTGGCCGAAGCTCAGGTCGATGATCGGGGTGTCCGGCAGCAACTTCTCCATCTCGTCGTACTGGGACGAGTAGCGGTAACCGGTGATGATCAGGTCGGGCTCGGCGGCGACGAGCTCCTCGAGGTTCGGCTCGCGGTGCGAACCGGTGTCGCGGATGTCCTCGTCCTCGTGGTACTTGGTGATCTCGTCGGGGATCAGGGTGACCGGTGCGGAGACCAGGTCGATGTCCCAGTTCGCCAGGACCTGGAAGATGCGGTTGTCGAAGGCGGCAACGCGCTCCGGGTCGGCGGGGATCTCGACCTCGCCGCGGGCGTCGGTGACGGTACGGGTGTCGCCGTCGGACGAACCGTTGCTGCTGTCGTCGTCGTCCGAGCAGGCAGCGAGGGCGCCGACGGACAGGGCGGCGGTCATGGTGACGGCCAGTGCACGGCTCACGGGGCCACGGAGGATGGTGCTACGCATTGAAGCAGGTTCCCTTTCATCATCGTTAGCGGCCGGTGAGAGGAGGTCACGTCAGAAACCTTCCCCGCCCAACCGCTCTGTCGAGCTGAGCAAAAAACTCATCTCGGTGCAGCCTATCGAAGATGGTCGAGGCAGTAAAGCGCAGCCTAAGAACAGGTCAGGTTGATGAGCTGCAGGTGAGGTGAAGATGAGGGTAGGGGGACCTACCTTAACTGCTGGGTAATGCGAGGAAATGTGCCCCGGGGGGGGGTGCCTGCGGGAACGCTCACCCAAAGGTCATACGGGGGTATTTTTGGGGGTGATTCAGGGGCTTTGTAGTGCGGTAACGCCGTTTCGCTACAAGAAATCCAGCCCGCTGCAGCCGCTACAGCCCCCACGACTCCGCGGTGATCTCCATGGCGCGCAATGCACCAGCGGTGCTCGGGGACTGGATGGCAACCATCAGTTCGTCGGCCTGGGCATGCTCGGCGAACCGGGACAGGTAGTCGCTGACCTGAGAGCCGGTGCCGACGGCGGTGTAGCGCATCATCGACAGGATCTGCTCGGCCGCCGGCGAGGACATGACCATATCCAGCTCCTCCTCGGTCACGCTGCGCCCGCGCAGGGCCATGGTCTTCACCCGCTGCCGCAGGTTCTGCTCGTGCTGGGCGGTTGCTTCCGCCTCGGAGTCGGCGGCGGTGACGTTCACCGCGGCGATGACGTACGGTTCCGGGTGCTCCGGGGAGGGCTGGTAGTTCTCCCGGTAGGCGGTGACCGCCTGGGTCAGAGCGTCCGGTGCGAAGTGCGAGGCGAAGGAGTACGGCACCCCCAGCGTGGCGGCGAGCTGCGCGCCGAAGAGGGAGGATCCCAGGATGTACAGCGGCACATTGGTGCCGGTGCCGGGCACGGTGGTCACGCCGGCGACGCGGGAGCGCCCGGACAGGAACCCCCGGAGTTCCCTGACATCGTCCGGGAAGGACTCCGCCGACCGTGGATCACGGCGCAGTGCGAGCACGGTCCGTTGGTCGGTGCCGGGGGCGCGTCCCAGGCCCAGGTCGATCCGGTCCGGGTAGAGTTCGGCGAGCGTGCCGTACTGCTCGGCGATGACCAGCGGGGCGTGGTTGGGCAGCATCACTCCGCCGGCTCCAAGCCGGATCGTGTCGGTCTTCGCGGCGATGTGGGAGATCAGTACCGCCGGGGCGCTGGAGGCGATCGACTTCATGTTGTGGTGCTCGGAGTACCAGATCCGGGAGTATCCCAGGGTCTCGGCGAGCTGTGCCATCTCCACCGACCGGAGGAAGGCGTCGCGGGAGGTCTCGCCCTCGTGGACGGTGGCGAAGTCGATGAGGGAGAGGGGGACGCGAGGGGAAGCGGAAGAATCAGGAAAAGCGGTACTCATACCCCCTACGCTACTTTGCATCAACGGTGGGACAGCACCGTCGGGGGTGGGTGACGTGAGGTGCTAGCTGTTGCGTCGCATCCGGATGCCGGACACGATCGCCAGCGCCCCGAACAGTACGGCGTACAGGCCGATGACCCAGGCCAGGGCGACCAGGCTGCCCGAGGGGTCGGTCAGGCACATCACGGCGATGATGATGCCGAAGATCAGGTTGAGGACACCGGTCGACAGCGCCCAGCCATTGGCCCGGGAGAGTAGTCGGGCCACTCCGGTGACGATCAGGCCGATGGCGGTGATCCACAGCACGGCCATGCCACCGACGACGGCGAAGCTCACCGGGAAGATCAGGACCGCCACGCCGGTGAGGGCGGTGACGAGACCGCCGAACACGGTCCAGCCGCACGGTGCGCCGTGGGAGCGCTGGTTGAACCCCAGTCCGCACATGGCCAGCCCGTCGACGAGCAGCCAGACACCGACCATGATGCCGATGACGACGGCAGTGTCGACCGGGAAGAACAGCAGCAGGAGACCTGCGATGATGCCGAGGGTGCCGCGCAACAGCAGCATCTTCCCCAAGGAGTCGCGAAGATGCCGGCCGAGGTGCGGGCCGGGAACGAAGTAGGACGCGTCAGACACGTCCCCAGGGCGGGAGATCATGACGGATGATCGTAGGCCTGTTCCATAGCAGACACAACTTACAGTCAGCTGTCAGTCAGTCCTTCGTCGACTTGCGGACCTGGAAGGCGAGGACGAGGGCGTAGGTGCCGAGGATGATCATGTAGATCCCGGCGACCCATGCCAGGGTCCAGACGTTCTGGACCGGGTTGAAGATGGCCAGGAATCCCAGGAGAACACCGAAGAGAACGTTGATGATGCCGACGGCGATGGACCAGCCGGACCGGATGTCCTTCGGGAGGCTGAGCTGCGTCACTCCGGTGAGCACCAGGCCGATCGCCATGAACCCGAGGATGAAGAAGGCACTGACCACCGCGAAAACTCCGGGTATCAGGATGATGGCGATGCCGGCGAGGACGCCGAGGATGCCACGCTACAGCAGGAACTGGAAGCCGTGCTGGCGGATCCGATTCATCATTGCCTCCTAAGTGGACGGTGTCGCGGACGGTGTCGCGGATGGGGTAGTCACGGGAAAATGCCTTTCCTACTGCGTGTTTATCGTTAGTTCCGAGTGTATGCCCGTGGTCGGCAGGTACCCCCCGGATGTCAGGACACGATGTCAGGGCCCGATATCAGGACCGGTGCGCCGACTGGTTCTCCGACCATGCCTGCCACAACACCGCATAGCGTCCCCCGGCGGCGACAAGCTGGTCGTGGCTGCCGGACTCCACGATTCGTCCATGTTCCATCAGGACGATCCGGTCACAGATCACCGCCTGCGACAGCCGGTGGGCGATCACGATGCCGGTGCGGTGCTGAAGTGCGACATCGGCGGCATGGTCCAGGGTCGCGGCGTGGGACGAGCCCGCCTCCGCCGTGGCCTCGTCGAGGATGGCGAGAGCGGGGTCGGCGATGAGCAGGCGGGTCAGTGCGAGGTGTTGTTCCTGTGCCGCGGTCAGTGGACGGCCCTGCGGTCCCAGGACGGTGTCGAGGCCGCTGGCGGTGTCCGTACCGAGTTCGTCGAGCAGGTCTGCCGCGCCGATCCTGGTCATGGCGGCCACCAGATCGTCGTCGGTGGCGCCCGGTGCGCCGAGGGTGAGGTTCTCCCGCAGGGTGCCGGCGAAGATGTGGGTCTCTTGGCTGACGAGCATGGTGGACTCCGGTGCCTGCACATGCCCTGCCGATGGCGTGAGGATCCCGGCAACGAGCGCGGCCAAGGTGGTCCTGCCTGCACCTGAGGTGCCGACGACGGCGATGCGTTCGCCGGTGTCGATGTGCAGGGTGACGTCCCGTAGGACGTCCCCGCCGTCCTGGTAGGCGAAGCGGACGTTCTCGACGGTGACGGCGGTGCCATCCGGCGCGGTGGCCGTGTCGGACGCAGTGTCGGACGCTGCATCGGATGCAGCGTTCTGCCTGCCGGTGGCCATGTCGGTGACCCCGATGATGCGGGTCAGTGAGGCGGCGGCGGCTTGTAGCGTGTCGATCTCGATCATCAGCCCCCGCAGCGGCCCCTGCAGCCTCAGGAAGAACAGGACGGCGGTGGTTGCCGCGCCGAGGGTGACCAGGTCGGCGTCCACCAGGAGGAAACCGGTGGCCAGCACCACAGAGATCACCGCGGCGAAGGACAGGTCGATGCGCCAGCTGAACATGGTCTGCACGGTGCGGGCACGCAGCGCCCAGGTGGCAACCGCCCAGGACGACATGGCGATCCGGGTGTTGTGCCAGCCGGACTGCCGGAACGCCAGCACGGTCTCCAGACCCTTCAGTGCCGAGAGCAGGTGGTGGGCGTGGCTGCCGAAGGCGGCGCGTTCCGCGGCGTACAGGGCGGGGGCCAGGCGGATGTACGAGCGCAGAGCCAGCCAGTACAGCGGCACTCCCACCAGGAATGCCAGCCCGAACCGCCAGTCCAGGGCGAACAGGCCGATCAGGGTCAGCAGGATGGTGAACACGGTGCGCGACAGGGTCGGCAGCACCTGCGACAGGGCCTCGGAGACCTGGGCGACGTCGTCGCTGGCCCGCGAGATCAGGTCGCCGGTGCCGGAGCGTTCCACCCGCTCCTGCGGCAGGGCCAGGGCGGTGGACACCAACTGTTCGCGCAGGGTGGCCAGCAGTCGTTCCAGCACCCGGGCCGCCAGCAGCACACCGAGTACACCGAGCACGGCCGCGGCGATCACCGCCACGGCGATGCCGGGCCCGTAGAGCCAGATGGAGGTGGCGGAGCCGGAGTCTGCACTGCCCGAATCCACCACGTCGACGATGTCGCCGAGCAGGACCGGGGTGACCAGCTCCAGGGCGGCGGCCCCGGCGGAGATCAGCAGCCAGCGGCGCTCGCCGAGGGCGTCCCAGACGGCGGCGGCGGCGCGGCGTCCGGTCGCGACGGGAAGTCTGTTTGAGGTGTCGGTCGCGGTGGCGCTCATCGGGCCTCCCCAGTGGTGGTCGCGGTGATCGTGGTGGTCGTGGTGGCCCTGTCGGTAGTGGTGCTGTCGGCGAGTTCGATGACCCGGTCGCAGCGGGAGAGCAGGGTCGGTGAGGCGGTGACGACGATGGTCGTGCGTCCATTCCGCTGTGGGACGATCCGCTCGGCGATGGTGTTCTCGGTGACCGCATCCACCGCGGTCGTCGGGTCATGCAGCACCAGCACCGGCGGGTTGGCCGCCAATGCCCGGGCCAGGGCGATGCGCTGGCGTTGCCCACCGGACAGTCGGGTGCCGGCATCACCGACGAGGCTGTCGACGCCGTCGGGCAGGGAGTCCAGGATGTCGTCACAGGCGGCGGCGTGTAGCGCGCCGGGGACATGGGACTCCCCTCCGGTCATGGCGTCGGCCTCGCCGCCTGCCACGTTGTCGCCGATGGTGTCGTCGAAGAGGTCCGCGGCATGCGGGGCCGTCAGTACGGTCGCGCGGTAGGTGTCGATGTCCATCTCGGCGGCGTCGGTGCCGTTGATCAGGACGCTGGGCTGGCCGCTGTGTCGACCAGCATCCCGGCCGGAGGCCAGCAGGTTCACCAATGCCCGGCCGGTGGAGCCGGCGGCACGCACGCCGACGAACTCGGCGTCCTGCACCGCAAGGTGGTGGCCACCGACGGTGACGTCCACTGCGGGGGCGGTGACCGGAGCGTCCTGAATGCTTGCAGTACCGGCTCGTTCAGCAATGCCTGCGTGGGCGAACGGGGTGCGCAGCAGCCCGAGCACCTGCTCGCCCGAGGCGACACCGGTGGCCCACACCGCGCCGGCGTTCGCCGGGAGCATGGTCAGCGGGCCGACCAGGAACTGGGTCACGCCGACGACCGCGATCAGCTCGCCGACGGTGAGGTGTCCGTTCAACGCCAACCATGCGGCGAAGGTGGTGAGCGCGGCGATGAACACACCGGTCATGGTGTTCATCGAGGCGTTGAACGTCGCCCGCGCGGTGCGGGCACGCAAGGCTCCGCCCAGCGCGACCTGGCTGACCTCGTGGTAGCGCAGGGAGGCCTCGTCGTCGGCGCGCAGGCCCTTGACCACCCGGTATCCGGTGATCAGGTCGGACGCCTTGCCGGTCGCCCCGGCAACCAGCGCCTGCTGTTCGCGGCTGCGACGCTGCAGCGGACGACCACCGACCGTCATCGCCCACAGCATCAGCGGACCGCCGATGAGCACCGCCAGGCCCAGTGGCCAGGAGATGACCAGCAGCATCACCGCGGCGGCGAGGACGGCGGCGACCTCACCGACCGGGTAGATGCCCAACTGCATCGTCGCAGCAAGGCGGAAGACGTCACCGGTGGCGACGGAGAGCATGGAGCCGCGGAGCTGGCGTCCCTGCATCCCCGCCGGGTGCAGCAGACGTTCGGTGACCTGCATGCGCAGCCGGTGCTGCACGGTCTGCATACCGAAGAAGCCCATGCGTGAGCCGAGTCGGAAGCACAGCGACATCACCATGATGTCGGCGACCAGCAGGGCAGTCCACAGGGCCAGCTGGGTGAGGTCGCCGGTGGCGATGCCCCTGTCGACCGCCAGGCCGGCGACGACGGGTAGCCCGGCCCCGGCGATGTTCGACAGGATCAGCAACAGGCCGCCGGGGAGGGTGAACTTCTTTGCGCCGAAGATGACGCGACCGGTGAAGCGGGCCGGGGACGTCTCGTCGTCGTAGTCGATCGGGGCGGCGACGCGGGGACGCTCGGGGGCCTGGAGCAGCAGGGGCCAGCGGATGCCGAGGAAGCGGCTGCGGAGAGCTTCGCCGTCGGCTGCGGGGGCCGGTTTCTGAGCCGGCGCGGAGGCAGGAGGAGAGGTGGGCTTTCTGCATACTCTACGTAATGTAGGCAGCCCGCAGTTGTCTTGATGTGACAGGCTGTTAGCGTGGGAGGCACGTGGGCCGGAGCTGCATGCGCGGGGGGCACGTGCGTGGGAGGAGGCTCGGCTGGCGGCACGGACGGTGGTATCGACGCGTACACAGACGGCGACATAGACGATGACATAGACGGAGAGGTCACTTTTTTGGTCCAGAAGTGACCTCTCCGTCTATGTTCCGGCCGGGCCACTCGCTGGGCCGCCTGTTGGGCCGCTCGTTGACGAACGAGAGCGTGATGTAGCGAACATTACGTTCTGCGGTAGATGTGGTAGTATCCACGACATGGAACTGGATGACCGTATCGCCACCCACCGCAGTGCCCTGACCCCCGCCGAGGTCCGCGTCGCCGAGTTCATGGCGGGCAACCCGCACAGCGTCGGACACCTCTCCGCACTCAAGCTCGCCGAAGCGTCCCGTACCAGCGACGCCACCGTGGTGCGCACCGTGCGCAAGCTCGGCTTCGAGGGACTCGACGAGCTGCGCGAGAACCTCGCCACCGAGCTTTCCCGGGCCGGTTGGCTGAGCTCGTCGATCCAGGCTCTCGCCGATCACGCAGGCCAGACCGGGGAGTCGGGCCTATCAGGCCAGTCAGCGCAATCCGACAACACCGCCCAGGCCGACGGCCCGATCAGCCTGCACATCAGGGATTCCGCCGCCGCACTCGACTCCCTGCCGGAACGGGTGGGGGAGCGCGCCCTGTCGACCGCGGTGGAGACCCTCAACCGGGCCGGACGGATTGTTCTCATCGGGTTCGGCCCGTCCCGCTTCCTCGCGGACTACGCATCCCACCGATTCCGTCGCTCAGGGGTGTCCACCATCGCCGCCGGTAGCGCCGGACGCTCCTTCGCCGATGAACTCTCCTGGTTGACCCGGGGGGACGTGGTCGTGCTCATGTCCTACGACCGGCCCACCCGTGAGGTGTGCGTCCTGTACGACCGGGCCGAGGAACTGGACGTCCCGATTATCCAGCTCAGCGAGGACAGTCACACCGTTGACCCCCGATGTGCCGCGGTACTCGGTGTGGGACGCGGCAACCCGACGTTCATTCCGGGCTACGCCCCGACCGTCGCCGTACTCGAAGCACTGGTACTCGCCGTCGTCGCGTCCAACCCGGAACGCAGCGCGAACGCCGGGCAGATCCTCGACGACCTGCGGGAGCAGCTGTCGTGAGCGGTGCCGAGACACTTTTCAGCTTCCGGGACGTCACCCTCGACAGCGGCGGCCACCGCATCCTCGACGGAGTGACCATGGACATCCCCGCCGGTGGCATCACTGCGCTCACCGGGCCCTCCGGGTCCGGGAAATCGACCGTGCTGCGCTGCTGCAACCTGCTGGAATCCCCGACGTCAGGACGCATCACCTACCGCGGCGACGATCTCGTCGACGCCGACCCACTCGCGTTGCGCCGCGACGTCGCCATGGTCTTCCAACGGCCCACGGTCTTCCCCGGCACCGCACTGGACAACCTGCGCGCCGGTGCCCCGGAGCTGACGGAGGACGAGGCCGCCGCACTACTCGCCGAGGTCGGGCTGGACGCCGGGATGCTGCACCGCGAGGCCGACCACTTCTCCGGCGGCGAGGCCCAGCGTCTCTGCCTGGTGCGGGCCCTGACCACCGAACCACGGGTCATCCTCGCCGACGAGGTCACCTCCGCCCTCGACGACGAGGCCAGCGCGGTGCTGGAGAACCTGGTGAGCACCGTGCTGACCAGGCAGCGCGGTATCTCGGTGCTCTGGGTGTCCCACAGCGCCGAGCAGGTCGACCGCATCGCCGACCGGGTGGTCCGGCTCGACGCCGGGAAGGTGGTGGCGTGATGGGCGGCGACGTGGGAAGTGACGTTGGTGCCAACGTGGGCTGGTTGGGACTGGCGGCGTCCCTGATCTTCGTGGCCATCGCGTTGGCGGTGACCACCCCGCTGAAACTGCAGCTGAACAAGCCGATCGTGGTGGCGGTGGGGCGGTCACTGGTGCAGATGATCATCGTCGGCGCTGCCCTGGTGCCGTTGGTGCGTCCGGAAACCCCGTTGTTCTGGTCGTGGTTGTGGGTGGTCGGCATCGTGGTCTTCGCCTCCTGGACGGTCACCCGCCGTGCCCCGCAGGTGCCGGGGTTGCTGTGGGTGTCACTGCTGGCGCATGTGGTCATCGCGGTGTCGAGCCTGGCGATCATCTTCGGCTTCACCATCTTCGACATCGAGGGACGCACCATCGTCCCGGTCGCCGGCATGGTCATCGGCAACTCGATGAAAGCCGGGGTGGTGGCTGCCTCCCGGGTGGCGGAGTTCGCCTCCGACCAGCGGGCCGAAGTCGAGGCGGGCCTGGCGTTGGGTATGACAACGCGGACGGCGTCGCGACGGTTGATGCGGTCGTCGCTGCGGACGGCGATCTCCTCGCAGGTCGAGCAGACTGCGGCGTTGGGTATCGTCTTCCTGCCCGGGGCGATGACCGGCCTGATTTTGGCCGGGGTGGATCCGATGGAGGCGGTGCGTACCCAGTTGGCGCTGATGTACGTGATCCTCGCCGGGGTGGTCATCGCCGCCGTCGTCACCGGGGTCGGGACGCTGCGCTGCCTGACCACACAGAAGGAGACGCTGGTCCGGCTGTCGCGGGTGTGAGTCGCGTGAGCACCTCCGCACACAGTTCGCCCCCGGTCGCGTCGGTGAAGACGCGGGCCGGGGGCTCACTGCTGACGTTTCAAGAGGAGAATGCTCAGCTGCCGTATACGGTCCTTCCATCGTGCGGATCGGGTCACTCATGATCGTTGCGTTGACTCCGGTGACCACCACGATCGTGGTGTCCTAGTGGCCTCCGAAGGCGCTGACATTCAATCTACGAACCGTTCCTTGGAATGCCATGGCAGGGGACTGGGGTGTCTCTGCGGTGTCAGTGGGGATCCACCGGTCGGGCGGTGCGTGACGGGTGAAACAGCAGTCACCTCACGGCAGCCGGTGCGTCCACTCCTCGGTGTCGAACTTCTCCTCACAGAGCTGCAGGGCCGCAGCCACGTCCTGCTCGGTGATCTCGCCCTCGGTGGCGCCGTACTTCGCCTTGAAGGTGTCATGGAAGACCGTGAGGATCTCCTCGCGCGGCAGCTGGGTCTGCGAACGCATCGGGTCGACGCGCTTGCCCGCAGAGCGGTGGCCCTTGTCCTTCATCTTCTCCTTGCCGATCCGGAGCACCTCGAGCATCTTCTCCGCGTCGATGTCGTAGGACATGGTCACGTGGTGGACCATCCACCCGTTGGAGAAACGCTTCTGTGCCGCACCACCGATCTTTCCCTCCTCGGAGGCGATGTCGTTGAGCGGGATGTAGTGGGCGTTGATGCCGACCTTCTTCAACGCCTCCATAGTCCATTCGTCGAGGAAGGGGTAGGACTGGGCGAAACTCAGTCCGTCCACCAGGGACTGGGGGACGACCAGGGAGTAGGTCACGCAGTTGCCGGGTTCCATGAACATCGCCCCGCCACCGGTGACGCGTCGGGAGACGGTGATGCCGTACTTGTCGACACCCTCCTGGTTGATCTCGTTGGAGTACGACTGGAACGACCCGATGACGACCTGTGGGGCATTCCACTCCCAGAGGCGCATAAAGGGCTTGCGGCGTCCGGCGGCGACGTCGGCGACCAGGGTCTCGTCGAGGGCGACGTTGACCATCGGGTCGACGGAGGGGCCGTAGATGACGTCGAAGTCGATGTCCTCCCAGCCGATGGCGTGGCCGAGTGCACGACGCACGGCGATGCCGACGCCCTCGGCGGTGATGCCGAAGAGGACGTCACTGCGCAGCAGGGAGTCGCTGACCCGCTCGGCGTAGCCCTCGGCGGAGAGGTCCGCCGGTGCGCCTTGGAGGGCGGAGGTCATGCGGATCAGTGCTTCGTCCGGCTCGAGGAAGAAGTCGCCGGCGATGCGGACGCCGGTGAGCACGCCGGCATTCTGCGGGGTGCCGTCGGAACCGTCGGACGCGCCGGTCACCTCCAGGTCGACGACGATGAGCTTGCCGCCGGTGACCTTGTATTCTCCGTGCACTGTCGTGAGCCTCCTGAGTGTGGGGTGGGATCGCGGGTGTCCAGGTTTTGTGTGGCCACCCTTACCCCGGCGAGTTTACGCGCGCAGTGCCAGAGCGAAGGGCAGCACTTCCGCTGCCCCGGCACGGCGTAGCTCCCGGCCCGCCACGGTCATCGCCCACCGTGACCCGATTTCGGTGTCCACCAGCAGGACGACCTGCCCGTTCACTGCGGCAGCGGTCTCCGCCGGCACCTGGATCGCCCCGTGGAGGTTGCGCACCCGGAAGGCACTGTTGACATCCGGGTCGCCCGGGTCTGCGGTGTGCTCCAGTGAACCGGCATCGACCATCTGCCCGATCTGTGCCAGGCCGGAGGCCAGGGCGGAGGTCGTCACCGGCCGGGTCGCCGACGGCATGGCCACCACCACGGTGGGGCGCTGGTCCCATCCCCATCCCTTGAGTACCCGGATGCACCAGTCGGCGATGTTCTTCGGAACCGGGGTATCCTCGGCGCCTGTCTCCAGGAACTTCCGCAGCACCTGGCCCGGGCCCAGGTCGGTGTAGCGGGCGATGACCCGTCCTTCGGCGACCTTCTCCTCTGCCGGGATCTTCCCTTTCAGCGGAACACCGACCTTGTCCATCCCGGAGGGCCACTGACCCCGCGGATCCACTGGCACCCCGATCCCGGAGAGCACCTGGCGGGCATCGGTAGTGTTCGTCTGGTCCACCGAGGTATCCCACCACACCCCGGCGCAGACGTCGCAGCGTCCACAGTCGTGGGCGGTGGGGTCGTCCAGTGACTCGGCGAGGAACCGCATGCGGCACATCTGGCCGGACTCGTAGTCCAGCATCGCCTGGGCTTCCCGCTTCCGGGCGGCAGCGACCGCGGCATAGCGCTCCGTGTCGTAGTGCCAGGGTTCACCGGTGGCGACGAATCCACCGGATGCCCGGTCCACCGCCCCCTCGACCTGGAGGGTCTTGAGCAGCAGGTCCAGGCGGGTTCGGCGGACCCCGACCAGTGGTTCCAGGGCAGGGACCGACATCGGTGCGGTGGCCTCTCCCAGGGCGGCGAGCACTGCGGCGGCCTCGTCCTGGTCCGGCATGGAGGCGGTGGCGAAGTACTCCCAGATGTCCGGGTCCTCCGGGCCGGGCAGTAACAGGACGTCGGCGGAATCGGTGGCGCGGCCGGCGCGTCCTACCTGCTGGTAGTAGGCCACGGCGGAGGACGGGGCACCCAGGTGCACCACGAACCCCAGGTCCGGCTTGTCGAAGCCCATGCCCAGGGCACTGGTGGCCACCAGGGCGGTGAGCTCGTTGTCCTTGAGCTGCTGTTCCAGACGAGCGCGGTCCTCGGCATCGGTACGTCCGGTGTACGTGGCGACATTCCACCCGGCTTCGCGGAGCACCCGGGTGGTGTCCTCGGCGGCGGAGACGGTGAGGCAGTAGATGATGCCGGAACCGGTGAAGTCGCCGAGGTGCTGCGCCAACCAGCCGATCCGGTGTTCAGCCGAGGACGTGGGGGCGACACCAAGGCGCAGCGAGTCCCGTGACAGTGCCCCGCGGACCACCATGGTGTCGTGGCCGAGCTGCTCGGCGACGTCCTCGACCACGCGGGTATTCGCTGTCGCGGTGGTGGCCAGCACGGGGAGGTCGTCCGGAAGCGACTCCAGCAGCGCGCCGATCCGACGGTAGTCCGGGCGGAAGTCGTGGCCCCAGTCCGAGATGCAGTGGGCCTCGTCCACCACGATCATGCCAACGCCTGCACCAGTACCTGCGCCAGGGTCGGCACCAGCGCCGTTCAGCAACGGTTGCAACACCCGCTCCCGGAACCGCGGGTTGGTCAGCCGCTCCGGGGAGATCAGCAGAACGTCCAACTGCCCGGCGTTCAGCGCGGCGAGGATGTCATCCCACTCGGTGACGTTCGAGGAGTTCACCGTCGCCGCGCGCACCCCGGCGCGTTCGGCGGCGGCGACCTGGTCGCGCATCAACGCCAGCAGCGGGGAGATGATCAGTGTGGGCCCGGCACCCTGTTCCCGTAGCAGTCGTGCCGCCACGAAGTACACCGCCGACTTTCCCCAACCGGTGCGCTGGACCACCAGCACGCGCCTACGGTCGGCGACCAGCGCGGAGACCGCCTCGAACTGGCCGTCGCGGAAGGCGGCGTCCGGCCTGCCGGTGAGGTCACGCAGGATTGAGGTGGCGTGGTCGTGCAGCTCGTTGGTCATGGTGCCCACCATAGGACACGGCCCGGACACGAAATGCGCGCGAGGGCCGAGAGGGCCGAGAGGGCCGAGAGGGCCGAGAGGGCCGAGAGAACTACGCGTGGGACACCGACTGGTAGTCGGCCGGGTTCCGGGAGTCCTTCATGGACACGTACATCCTGCGGGTGTTGTCCGGCTCCGTGGCGGGGAAGATCACCCACACGGTGTTGCCCTGCCCCGGGTAGCTCGAACTGCCGTAGCCACCGAAGGCCTCGCCCACCGCTGCTGACCTTGGTGGTCGCAGAAGGTGAACGTCCATTTCATGAAGGTCTTCGAGGCCTCCAGGTTGGGCACCCCGCCCTCGGTGACGGTGCCCTTCACCCGGGTCTGGGTGGACAGCATCTGGTCGATCCGACGGTTCTTCGACTGCCGTCCCAGGCTGCCCAGATTGCGGATGAGGAACACCAGTAGGGCGATCAGTGTCGCGGCGAGCGGCAACCAGATCTTCGCCCAGTACATGATCGAGGCATCGGCACCCCACTCTTCCCCGGCACGGAAGGGGCCTTCGTAGTAGCCGACGGTGTCCGGCTCCCCCCCCCACAGCAGC
The DNA here is from genome assembly GCF_052264515.1 of Candidatus Corynebacterium faecigallinarum. Taxonomy (NCBI): domain Bacteria; kingdom Bacillati; phylum Actinomycetota; class Actinomycetes; order Mycobacteriales; family Corynebacteriaceae; genus Corynebacterium; species Candidatus Corynebacterium faecigallinarum. The sequence goes on along the minus strand of NZ_JBQQOC010000016.1, from coordinate 5,826 downwards.
AGGCAGGCGAACCACAGTGACACTGCGCAACCGACCAGCCAGAGGAGCGTCGGGCCCGCCCCACCGACACCTTCGGTGCGACCGGTGTAGCGGCGATTCCACTGCAGGTACAGGGCTACTGCGGCGATCGACAGGAAGATACTGCCGAAGTCGCCGACGGTGGGCAACCACGGCGGGATCGACTCCGGAAACCACGCGTTGGTCTCGCCGATCGACTGGAAGGCCATGATGCGGAACTGCTCCATGAACCCCGCAATGCCCAGGCCCGCGAGCGCGCCGGCGGCGGCGATCAGCAGTCCGGCCAGTACTGTCCAGGTCAGTGCTTTCCCTGACCCCCGGTAGGACGCTTTCCTCCGTCGCTGTTCTTCAGCCGGATCGATGGTTGTCATGGGGAAAGTATACCCCAGGGGGGCAGGGGCCCACGGACTGAGCCACCGGCTGAACCGCCGACTGGGTCACCGACTGAGGCGGTCCACCGCCTCGGCGATGAGCAGGTCCTGCCAGGACATGCCCACGCTCTTGAACACCACCGGACGCCGCCCCGGGGTCACGGTCTTCTCGGTCAGTGCCGTACGCATCGACACCAGATCGCCGGGGTTGATCGCCCCTTCGAAGTGGGCGAGCACGATATCCCCGGCGGTTTCCAGGGCGGTGTCGATGTCCTCGACGATCACCTTCGCCCCGGCGATGAAGTCGGCGTCCAATTCGCGGGTGTTGGGTTCGTGGGAGCCCACGGCGATGACGACGACATCGTCGCGGACGTGATGGTCCTGGAACAGGGGAGTGTCCGCACTGGTCGCGGTGACGATGACATCGGCCGCGGCGAGTGCATCGAGGGTGTCCTGGGAGTCGGTGGGCAGGACCCGGCCGAGTCCCTCGACGGCCGCGTGGGCATGATCGCTGGCACGGTCCGGGTTACGCACCACGATATTCACCGAGTTGAACGGGGAACCGCCGGCACGCGGTCCCAGTTCCGCGGCGAGTGCCTCGATGTGGGCGAGCCCCTGGGGCCCACCCCCGAAGACCACCAGGTTTACCGGGGTGTCCACCAGGGCAAGAGTCGGACGCAGGGCGGCGATCGACACCGCAGGAGTGCGTCGGGTGGTCAGCGCCACCCCGTCGATGATGCTCTCCAACTGCAGGGACTCGGCATCGTAGAACAGGTAGGTGGCGTTGATCCGGGGGCGGCCCAGCGCGGGGTTACTGGGGGCGACGGTGGCGACCTTCACCCCGGCATATGTCCCGACCTCCGAGGGCATGAGCAGGAAGTGGCCGTGACTGGTGTGCGCGGTACGGCGCGGCAGGTCGGTGGACGGGTCGAAGCTGATCGTCGGGTCGATGATCGGGGTGCTGATCGCGTCCGCCGCCGCGGTGGGGGACAACACTGACCGCACTGTCGCAGCATCGATGACGCGGGGGAGACCTGGGATACTCATGACATCGAGTTTAGCGATGTCCGTCCGGGTCGCGGACGGGGGAAGACCAGCGGGTGTGCCTGCCGGTGTGACGGCAACTTCGTGTCCGGAGGGCCGGTTACGATTGGGGAGGATATCCACGACCAGGGAGGCTTCCGTGACCGGAGCAGGGACACATTGGCATACGCTCACCGTCGACGAGACCCGCGGGACGCTCGACCTCCCGGTCGCCGCTGAGGGGCAGGACGCCAGCCTGACCAGCGCCGAAGCAGCGGAGCGGGCCGAGATCTACGGCAGGAACGAACTCGACGAGATCGTCGCCGACCCGTGGTACGTGGTCCTGGGCAAGCAGCTGACCTCACCGATGGTCATCTTCCTGTTGATCGCCGGTGTGGTGACGCTGCTGCAGCAGGAATGGTTCGACTCGATCGCGATCTTCATTGTCGTGGTGCTGAACTCGTCGATCGGCTACTGGCAGGCACGGAAGGCTGAGAAGGACGTCGCTGCCCTGGCGCAGCTGTCCTCACCGGAGGCGACCGTCATCCGGGACGGACATGTCACCACCATTGACGCTGCCGAGCTCGTCCCCGGTGATCTGGTGCGCCTGGAATCCGGCGACAAGGTACCTGCTGACCTGCGCATCGTGGAGTGCAATGGACTGCGCAGCGATGAATCCATGCTGACCGGTGAGGTGCTGCCAGTCACCAAGTACACCGAAGCCGATGACCTGGAGGCTGATTCCCCGGTCGGCGACAGGGTGACCATGGCGTACTCCGGGGCGCTGGTGGTGTCCGGACGGGCGACCGGCATCGTCGTGGCGACCGGGTACGACACCGAGCTTGGTTCGATTGCCTCACTGGTCCAGGAGGCCCCGGAGAAGACCCCGCTTCAGGTCCTCACCGACCGGCTGGAACGCTTCATCGGCGTTGTCCTCATCGTCGCCGGTCTGACCGTGTTCGGGGTGAACATCATCGTCGGCAATGACCTCGGCGAGGCCTTCCGCACCACTGTCGCCCTGATCGTCTCGGCGATGCCGGAGGCGCTCCCGGTGGTGCTGTCGGTGGCGATGGGGGTCGGCGTGTCCCGGATGGCCGCCAACCATGCCGTGGTGCGACAGCTGCCCAGCGTGGAGACCCTGGGGTCGACCACGGTGATCGGTTCGGACAAGACCGGAACCCTGACCATCAACAAGATGACCGTGGAGAAGGTGTGGACCCCGGGCGGCACCTACCTCACCGAGAAGCTGGCTGCTGCCGGTGCCACTGACGCGGCGGTGGGGAAGTCCCTTCGCTCCGGTGCGCTGACCAACGATGCCACCCATACTGGTGGCGACCCGACCGCCCCGCTCATCGGCGATGCCGTTGACGTGGCGATGGCCGAGGTCGCGCTGAACGCCGGGATGGTCACCTCCGATGAACGGGACCGGGGCCCGGTCGCGGGGATGCCCTATGAGCCTGAGCTGGCGTACTCGCAGACGCTGGTACGTGAGATCGACAGTGGCGGGGGCGAGCGGTTCGTCCTGCACGCCAAGGGTGCCCCGGAGACCATCGCCTCGTTCTGCGACATGAGCCCCGGGACCATCGCCGAGATGGAGGCCGCCAACGAGGACATGGGACGCGACGGCCTGCGCGTCATCGCCACCGCCTCACGGGTGGTCGGCAGGGCGGAGGTCGACCAGTTGGCCGCTGCCGACACGCTGCCCACCCCGGAGCACCTCGAGTTCACCGGACTGCAGGGCATGATGGATCCCCCGCGCGAGGGCGTGCGGGACGCGATCGTCCAGTGTCGTCATGCCGGGATCCATGTCATGATGATCACCGGTGACCACCCGGTCACCGCCGCCGCCATTGCCGCCCGACTGGGCCTGCGTGGTGGCGATGAAGCTCTCACCGGGCGCGACATGGGGTCGTTGGACGATGCCCAGCTGCGCGACCGGCTGAAGACCACCACCGTGTGTGCCCGGATGAGCCCGCAGGACAAACTGCGGATCGTCAAGCTGCTCAAGGCCGACGGCGAGACCGTCGCGGTGACCGGTGACGGTGTCAACGACGCCCCCGCCCTGAAGTCCGCCTCGATCGGTGTGGCCATGGGCGCCTCCGGAACCGATGTCGCCCGCGACTCCGCCGACGTGGTGCTCACCGACGACAACTTCGTCACCGTCGTCGAGGCCGTCCGCCTCGGCCGGGTGACGTTCTCCTCGATCCGTAAGGCCACATTCTTCCTGCTGACCAACGGTCTGGCGTTGATGATCGCGGTCATCGTGAACACCTTCACCGACCTCCCGTTGATCTTCATGCCGGTCGTCCTGCTGTTCATGAACGTGATCACCAACGGCATCCAGGACATCGCCCTGTCCTTCGAGAAGGGCGAGGGTGATGAACTCGAGCAGAAACCCCGACCGTCCAGCGAAGGTGTGCTGGACACCCGGATGTGGATCCGAACGGTCGTCACCGGAGCCTGGATGGGCATCGGCACGCTGCTGGTCTACCGGTGGGCACACGAGTCGGGCCTTCCGTTGGAGGAGGCCCGCACCCTGGCCCTGATCACCATGGTGATGTTCAACTTCTTCCAGGTGTTCAGCGCCCGCGCCCTGCGACGCTCCATCCTCACCATGAATCCGTTGGGCAATAAACTGCTGGCGATCTCCGCACTGATCGCGATATTCCTGCAGTGGGGTGTTACCGCTTGGCCGGCGGCGGCGGACCTGCTGGGCCTGACCGCGTTGAGCTGGGATCAGTGGCTGATGTGTACCGGTATCGGTGTGACGGTGCTGGTGATCGTGGAGATCGAGAAGCTCATCTGGCCGCTGGCTGCGGCACGTTTGCGGAGGGTCCGCGCACAACGTCGCGTCCGACGGTAGGGCTGGTAGGCCTGTGCGCTGGGGATTTCTATCGCCTCTACCAGCGCTAGTTATGCCGTCCTTACAGCGGGTACACTATGGGGCAGTCGGGTGGGACCGGTCTTGGACCTAAGTCCCTGACGACGAGAACATCAACCATGAACTGATCTGGAGAGTCACCGTGACCCCTGTAACGGTCGCCGCGCCACTGGAACTTCCGTGCGGCACCACTGTGAAAAACCGCCTCGTGAAAGCCGCGATGAGCGAAGGCCTGGCCACCCCGTCGGGCGGACCATCCGACCAGCACATCGACCTCTACCGCCGGTGGGCGGAAGGTGGCGCCGGGGTGCTGGTCACCGGAGCAGTCATGGTCGACCCCGAGCACCTCGGGGAGCCGAACACCGTTGTCGTCGCCGATGACCGGCACCTCGATGCGCTGCGCGAATGGGCTGAGGCGGGCACCGCCAACGACACCCAGCTGTGGATGCAGCTCAACCACCCGGGCAAGCAGTCGCCCCGCAGCGTGAACAAGTATCCCGTCGCACCCAGTGTGGTGCCGATGGAAGGACCTGCGGAACGGTTCTTCGCCACCCCCCGTGAACTCACCGTCGACGACATCAAGTTGATCGTGTGGCGTTTCGGTTACGCCGCCCGGATCGCCCAGTCGACCGGCTTCACCGGTGTGCAGATCCACGCCGCCCACGGGTACCTGATCAACCAGTTCCTGTCCCCGAACGACAACAAGCGCACCGATGAGTACGGCGGTGACCTGGAGTCGCGGATGCGTCTGCTGGTGGAGATCTACGAGGCGATCCGAGACGAGGTCGGCGCCGAGTTCCCGATCTCCGTGAAGCTGAACTCCTCCGACGGCGTGTCCGGCGGTTTTGACGAGGATGAGTCGTTGGTCGTCGCTGAGAAACTCTCAGAGCTGGGAGTGGACGTCATCGAGGTCTCCGGTGGCACCTACACCGCGCCCCTGATGCAGGGTGAGAAGGTGGATGCCTCGGGTGACACCGGTGAGATCTACTTCGGTGACTACGCCAAGCAGCTGCGTGACAAGGTCTCCACCCCGGTGCTGCTCACCGGTGGTTTTCGGTGTGCCGCCGACATCGAGAGGGGGCTGGACGGTCTGGCGGACCTGATCGGTATGGCACGCCCGCTGGTGATGGTCCCGGAGTACCCCAATGAGCTGATCAAGCAGGGCAGCCGCAAGCTGGTGCGCCTGCCGCGGCTGAGCACCGGTTCCAAGAAACTCGATGAGCCGCTGGAGCACCTGCTGGGCACCAACTGGTACGAGATGCAGATGGACCGGATCACCGACGGCCGTGCCATCGGCGGCGACGGCCTGGCCACCCTGTGGTTCACCCTGAAGAACCACGGCCTGACCGGGCTGCTCTCCTCCCGACGCTGAGGTGGGGCCAGCCCGGCCCTCATCCAGGCCCGGCACCGCCTGACCGCGGTGCGGTTCTCCTGCCTCGCCCTGGTCTTGCCCTGGCACACGCCAGCGGCCCTCTGTTCCTCGCCGACTCATTTCCGCCATGTCAGAAGGGTGGGATGAATCGTCGTGGTGCG